>JAVLUO010000007.1 GCA_031628995.1 Bacillota bacterium LX-D
GATGGACACCCTTGTCTTAGGCTAACGGTTGGCACTATCAACCCCCGTATCGGACTTTCACCGACGAGCAAGCGCCCATGCTAGGCGCACAAAATAAAGGAGACATGAAAATCATGTCTCCTTTATTTTGTGGTAGCGGTGATTGGATTTGAACCAATGACACTACGGGTATGAACCGTATGCTCTGACCATCTGAGCTACACCGCCACATTTATGGTTGCGGGGGCTGGATTTGAACCAACGACCTTCGGGTTATGAGCCCGACGAGCTACCAACTGCTCCACCCCGCGATGGAAGGTACTTTTATATTATGAGGTATAGTTGCTAAAAAGTCAAGCAACAATTTATTTCAAAATAATCTTGGCCCCAGCAGCTAAAAGTCCAATCCCAATCAATTTATACCAACAAAAACTCAATTTTTCCAAGCCAAATAAACCTAAACAGTCGACAATAAACGCCGCAGATACCTGCCCTACAATAATAGCCGCCGTGGCTTGGGCTGCCCCCACTTTAGGCATACTAACTACGACTCCATAAGTTATAACTACTCCTAAGATACCTCCCAAATAATAATACCAAGGGGCTTGGATTAGCTTGCTAAAATCGTTGTTTCCCCAACGGAAACCAAATATAATCAGCAATACGGCAATAGTCGCCGTTAAATGTACTAGTAAGGTAGCTTCCCATAGGCCAATGACTTTACTTAAACCTGTATTCATGGATCCTTGGATAGCCATAGTAACTCCAGCAATTCCAGCTATCAATAAAGCAACTAAGCTTTCTGACATTTTTTCACTCCTTAAAATTTCGATTTTTCCTACTGTCTTAGTATTATAATCAAACTCATTTTTATGTAGAACAGCTTTTGGTAATTACCTTAAACCTTTGGATTCTTTACCAGGATAAATATCTGAACTTAGGGGAAAATAAATTTACATGATTTTTAAGAAAGGAACATTGGCATGAAAAATCATTCATTAAAAATAGTATGTGCAATCTTCCTATATTTAATTTTAGCTAGTACTGCCTTTGCCCAAGAAACTAAAATTTGGGGGTGCGATGAATTCTATCGCCAATTAAAACTTACTAGCCCTTACTTAAAAGGATATGATGTTTTTGAATTAGAAGAAAGGCTCCAAGAATTAGGCTATAACCCAGGCCAAATAGACGGAGTATTTGATCAGAAAACAAAAACTGCCGTTCAACAGCTGCAAAAGCATAAAAAACTGTCACCTTCTGGAATAGTAGATTTAGCTGTTTGGTCTGCTTTAGGCGAAAACTGCGTCCAGCCTACAAGCAACCACAAAACTCCCCCTCCTCAAGGCAGAGTCAAAATTATTATTGACCGAGATAAACACTTTTTACAGATTTGGTCTAATGGCAGCTTATATAAGCAATATGCTGTTGCGGTAGGTAAAAATGAAACTCCATCTCCAATTGGAGAGTGGAAGGTTATAAGTAAAGGTACTAATTGGGGAACAGGATTTGGTACACGTTGGATAGGATTAAACGTTCCATGGGGTATTTACGGAATCCATGGCACTAATAAGCCTTGGTCAATTGGCCGCATGGCCTCCCATGGCTGTTTTAGAATGCATAATAAGCAAGTAGAAGAAATTTTCCCTTGGATAAAAATTGGTACTCCCGTTACAGTTAAAGGAAAGCTTTACGGAATGAAACATCGATTACTAAAAAAGGGCAACACAGGACAAGATGTAGTATTTGTTCAACTTTGTCTCCGGGAAGAAAAACTTTTATGGATTCCAGCCGACGGACGCTTTGGTGAAAGTACAGAACAAGCTTTAATACTTTACCAATTGCTGCATAATTTACCTGCTACAGGCCAGGTAGATCAAGTAACATGGGATCTGATGAGCAATAAAAGTGAATAAGACTTTACGTTAATGATTTTTGTAATTCCATAATAATTCCTTCCAGCAAATCACTTTCAGAAACAGTTATAGATACAGCTTGAATTTCCTGTAGGATATTAGCAATAATTTTAGTCCCGGCAACAATAATATCCGCTCTTTGAGGGTTTAAGCCCGGGACTTTTTGCAATTCTTTAATTGTAAGTTTTTGTAAAAAGCATAAAATCTTTTGAATATTTTCCGCTCTTAAAATAAATCCTTGTACTTTTTTAGGATCATAAATATCTAACTTTTGGAAAATAGCAGCAAGAGTAGTTATTGTTCCCCCTACGCCAATTAAATTTAAAGGTTGTAAATTCTTAAGTTCTTCTAACACTGGCTTTAAAGCAGCTATTATTTGCCCATCATTCCAATTGCCTTCTGTACAACGTACGGCTCCTACATTGATACTGGTTTTTTGTAAATCATTTTGATTGTCCAAATATATTATTTCCGTACTGCCTCCACCTATATCTATAACCACTGGGTTAGTTAAATGCTTATGGCTGCTAACGGCCCCGGCATAACTAAGCCAACCTTCTTCATGGCCTGATATTATTTCAACCTTTATGCCTCTTCCTTCAGCTCCTGCCAATAATAACTCCTTGTTATCTGCATCTCTGGCTGCACTTGTAGCAACAATGCGATAACCATCAACATTATACTTATTTAAAACATTGTAGAAACAAGCAACAGCATCTAAAGTACGCTCTATTGCCTCTTTCTTCAAAAGATTAGTTTCCTGCACACCTTCCCCAAGCCTCGTAATTTTTATATCTCGATAAATTGGTATAAATTCATTAGAAAAATGGCCAATTAATAACCGTACAGAATTTGTGCCAATATCTATTGCTCCATACATTTTTCAACCCTCCAACAATTGCAATAATACTAAAAAAGGTACCCCTTTTGAGTACCCTTAATTCCTAGTATTTTATTGCTCCTCTTCCGCCTCGTTTAGATTCCGTGTTTTTACGTAAATCTTGCAATCTTTCGTCACTATCTTTTAGAAATTTCGCTAGCTTATCTTCGAAAGATATTTGATTTTCCTTATTCTGTCGCCGTCCTTTAGACGCATTGCTATTTGATTTAGCATTGTAATTCGGTTTAGCTTGTTTAATGGAAAGACCAATTTTACCTTGAGGATCTACATTGATAACTTTAATCGAAACACGGTCATTTTCCTTTAAATAATCTTTTACGTCTTTAACATAGGCGTCAGCAACTTCCGAAATATGCACTAGGCCGGTCACACCTCCGGGAAGCTCCACAAAAGCTCCAAATTTAGTAATCCCAGTGACCACACCTTCAACAATGCTGCCTACCTCAATGGACATATTAGCCATATTCCTCCTAACAGTTTAACGTACCTTAATTATACTTTCGCATAAAGCTCGTGTCAATAATACCTTGTAAATAATAGGTTAATCATAAATTTCTTTTTTGCCTTCCGTTTGCAATTGCATTACTTTACCTGGTTTAGCTAACAGTAAAACTTTTTCTCCTTTTTTAACTAAACCTAAGTTTTCCCGGGCAATTTTTTCTACATATTGGGCACTACTTACCATCCGTCTCTGGCTTTCTAAGTCATGTTTCTTAGCTAAAAGTAAATTTTTCTGAGCCGTTAAGGCACTTATTTCTTTATCAGCTTGATTTATTTTAATTTGCCATTGTCCTAATAAAATTATTAGGTACGCTATAATAGCAACGCATACAAATCTTCTGCCTTTAAAACGCATTTTTCTTTTTTTTCGCAATCTTTTACTTGACTTAGTATTGTTAATTTCTTGATAAAAAGGCTCCCCAGCAGGACCATATATCTTCGGTGCACTAGACAAAACTTATTCACCTTCTCTATTAATGTCACTATAACAAATCTAAAAAAATTTGGAACTGCAGCAGTCATCTGGCAGCCCTTCTTTAGTTAAAAACGTGGATTACATATCCCCAAATTTATCCACATTATATCCACAAATTGTGGATAATTATTGTAGATAACTAGTAGTTTTAATTCTACGTAAGCCAAAAATATCCTGCCTAGTAATAAAAACGTTTTTCAGACACAATTTTTTATAAATCATTTTTTTTATACAATTTACCAAACCATGCTTTGAGTTTTAAATATGGTTTTCTTAGTAATAATTTGCATTTTGTCAATAGCCCACTAATTAATTTAAGGGGAATTATAAATATGATTGCAATTATTTTCAAAGGATAAACTATAGCTTTAAAGCTTAAAACTATTAGTTTATACATGCAAATTAACCAATTATGCCAAAATTGCAGCATTACATTGCTGCAATACTTAAAATAGATAATTAGACCAATGGCCAAACCTAGAAAAACGTAAAATCTAACCTCTCCCCAATTGCTAAATAAAAGCAGCAAAAAAACAAGACCTGTTAAAATCAAGCAAAAAAGCAGGTCTGTTATCCCTAGCGTTAACTTCTTAGGTTTAACCAACCCCTGAATTGCACGGTATAAGTCAAATATTCCGCCAATGATTAGCCCAATAAAAATAGTATTTACAAAAAATTTAATTTGCAGGTATGCAGTTATCATTGGCCACCACCCTGTTATTTATCTATTTCAAAATTCTCTGAATTAAGCTTTTAGCTTTTTTCCCTTGTCCATCAGTATAAGTTAATTGATTTACTCGCCCGCTGACATTTAAGGTCCCATTTTCTAGATTCAAGACACTTATATTTAATTCCTCGCCTTTTATAATTAAGAGACCCAAAGTGGTTTGTAAGGTTATTTCTTCTTCATCATAATTGTCGACGTGAATCACACCTGTAATCAGCAGTTGTTTGCGTTCATCTAACTTAATCAGATGCTCTTTGTCTGCCATACAAGCTCACTCCCCTCTTTACTGATAAATATGCAAGTAGGAAATAAATATGAATAAATAAAATAAAAAGACCTGAAAAGAGAAGTTCAATTTATTCTCTCTTCAGGTCTTTTGTAAATTAGGATTGTATTTACTTCCACATTCTTTCAATTTTAATATTGCGAAAATAGTAGTGCACAATGTCAGAGGCTTTTTTGCCTTGCTCAGCTAAGGCTCTAGCCCCCCATTGGCTCATGCCTACTCCATGGCCATATCCCTTCCCAGTCACGACTAACTTTCCATTGGCTATCATTAGGCCAGTGAGCAAAGTAGACCGCATTTGCTCATTCCCCAAAGCTAAACGCAATGCCGGGGCACCTACAACTGCATTGCCAATTTTAATTTTTACAGCTCGGCCCGAAGGACCTTTTTGCACAACAGATGCCTTAGTTGGATTTTCTCCAATATTTTGGCCTGTCAGCTTTTGCACTGCTGCTCTCACCTGATCTAGAGGGAAAACAGCTTTCCAAGCTTTATTTTCAGGTACAGTTATTTTAAAGCCCGGATCTTCTACACTATGAATATAGGGAGTTTTTTCTTTAGTATAAGCTAAGCCTTCAGCAGCAGATGCAGATGTCCTTCCTCCTGCGTCAGCAAAAAACCAACCATTAATGTAGTTCCCTTTGTAAGTAGCTACCATGCCTCGGGTAGAATCTACCGCTGCAATTACGTTCTGGTTTATTCTTGCAGGGTCATAGGCCTGAAACTCCTTCACATCTGTTGAAGCATCTGTTCCATGGGCTTCTACGCCCCCTTGGGCAATCTTCTTTAAAGTAAATGTTCTAGCAATTATTGCTTGAGCAGCTAATGCCTCTCTTGGCCAAGTAGGCTCCATTTCAGCCGCTACTACGCCTTTTAAATATTCTTCTAGTTTAATTTTTTGAGTTTGACCTTTTTCATTGACGTATAAGGAAATCGTTGGTTCTTTTGTATATTGGCTGTTTCTTGCTCCTGGTTTTTTAGCAGCATTGTCACAAGCTGTAAGCAAGAGAGAACTTACAAATAAAGCACTGACTAAACATAGCATTGGTTTTTTGTACTTAAACATAAAAATACCTCCAGTTCCAATAAGTTCACTTTTATTGTTCACCAAAGGCAAATAATTTATCCACAATATTTACTATTTTACTGTCTCCTGTAGAACCTCATAAAGATCTTTCGCCTCATTGGCTCTAACTGTTTCGGGGGTAGCTAAAATTTTTACCTCAATTTCTTTGATTCCTAAATCAATTTTCAGTACATCTTCTGTTTTTACTTCAGTCCCAGCCTTAGCTGGCCTGCCGTTGAGCAGCACTCTGCCACTATCACATACTTCTTTAGCAATAGTCCTTCTTTTGATAATGCGTGATATTTTTAAGTACTTATCCAGCCGCATATTCTCCTCCTCGTTATAAGCAAAATCAGGCTCTTAAGGCCTGACTTTTAACCTGCTTTATTGGCTAACACCATCTTTTAAAGCCTTACCCGGTTTAAAGGCTGGTACCTTTGTAGCAGGAATATTAATTTCTTCTCCAGTTTTTGGATTACGTCCAGTACGAGAAGCACGTTCACGAACTTCAAATGTTCCAAATCCTACTAATTGGACTTTATCACCTTGAGCTAAAGCATCGGATATAGTATCGAATAAAGCGTTTACAACTTTTTCTGCTTCTTTCTTAGTGATTTCGGCTTTCTCAGCCACGCTGCTAACCAAATCGGTTTTATTCAAGAAAATCCCTCCTATGAAAAGAATCACTGTAAAACTATTCGCTGCTCTACAACATTCTCCTGCAATATTTTCCTAACATTTCTTAAAAAGTCTCTGATTCAATAGTTTTTTGCCTTTTCCCAAAGCTTGTCCATTTCTTCCAATGATAATTCCTGTAATTCCAATTCTTGTTTTTGCGCTTCCTTTTCAATAAATCGAAAGCGTTTAATAAACTTGACAATGGTTTGTTGCAAAGCTTCTTCAGGGTCTACTTTTAAAAATCTACTTACATTAACTACTGAAAATAACACATCTCCGATTTCCTCACGAATATTAGCTAAATCGCCGTTGGCAATCCCGGTTTCCAGTTCTTTTAACTCTTCCTGAACCTTATTCCAAGGTTCTTTGATATTTGGCCAATCAAATCCTACTTTAGCCGCTCTATTTTGTACTTTTTCCGCCCTATACAAAGCAGGTAATCCTCTTGGAATATCCATCAGAGTTTTTTGTCCCTGAGCATTCTTTTCCAGCTTCTTTATTTCGTCCCAATTGACAAGTACTTCATCAGAATTTTCAACGTGAACTTCTCCAAAAACGTGGGGATGGCGGCGAATCATTTTATTAGTAACTGCTTCAATTACGTCATTCATGTTAAAAGAATGCTTCTGATCAGCTAACTCAGCATGAAATACTATTTGTAATAATAAGTCTCCCAATTCGTCACATAATTTATACATATTTTGTTCTTCGATAGCTTCGATTACTTCGTAACATTCTTCTATTAAATAGCGTTTAAGTGATTCATGGGTTTGCTCTTTATCCCAAGGACAGCCATTTTCGCTTAACAAAGTACGCATAACATTAGTTAATGGATCCAAAGGAAATTCAGTCTGCTGAATATTTTGGGCTGTGCCGGGAGGAAGATAAAGACTTGTTAAGTGGTCAATCCACGGAATGCGGTCTAGTTCGTAAAGCCTAATGGTCTCCTTCCGTTCCATATTTTTAACTCCAGCTGCTTGAATTAAAGTTACCTCATAATCGTCAGGATATTTATCCATTAAAGTTAGTTTAACCTCGGAAGCAATTCTTCGGTCATAAAGCTGAGTAATAATTAAACCTAAAGCTGGAGTTAACTCCTGAGCATCTAAAACTAAAGCATCTTTTACTACAATTCCTTTCGTAGGGTCTATAGCTAGAGCCGCATAGATAGCATCTAAACAACTCATGGCAGGTAAAATACTTACGTTTATCCCCTTTGCATTAGCTGCTTCCTTTAATAAAGGTACCGTTGTTTCCGCAACTAAAGGATGACCGGGGACTGCGTAGATTATTTCTGGATTATCCTTTGTTAAAGACAACAACTTTTGCACAATAGCCTCATAGACACTTTCAAAAGTACCTTTTTCTTCGTACAAAAAATCAAAAGAACTTATTTTTAGACCAAGCTCACGTAATTCTGAAACAGCTGGATGTTTTTCAGTACGAGCTATGATTAGGGGTGCTTTTTTTAACAAAATTAAGCTTTCCATAGGAATAAGTCCCAAACCGCCAGGGCCTAAACCAAGTACTGTAATGGAACCTGCTGCCATTTCTTTCACCTCAGTAATTTAAATTTTTGTAATACTACTGCTAGCCTAGAACCTATTTTAGGCACTGCAACAATATCTTCTTTTTTGATGGCACCTAATATAAATAAAGTTACAAAGTATGCTACCATACCAACCAAAACGGTAACCAAGATCCCTAAATTTAAAGAATAGGGAGCAAGGAATAAATAGCTTTTAGGTACAACTAAAGCCATAATTGCCACAGCAATAATTGGTTTAATAAGCATTTTCCAAAATTCAACTTTGTACTTTAGTAAATTAGTTAAAATTATATAATTAAGAATAAATGCCAAACCAAAAGCACCCACAGTAGCCACTGCTGCGCCTCTAATTTCTATACCTGGTATAGCTGTCAAATAATAGTTTAACCCGCATTTGAGAATTATGCCAAGTAATAAATTAATAACTGGTCAAAAAGATTTATACAAACCCTGCAATGCTCCGGCAGTAGTTTGGTACAATCCCCAAAAAAGTATTCCAGGAGCCAAAATAGTTAAAATAGCAAAACTTTTTGGGCCAGAAAGTCAGCAGCAAAGAGGATGGCACCGCTGCAAAGAAGCCCGGTAAAAGCAAGTAAGTACAGGGAAATATAAAAAATTCTCCTGCCCCTTGATAGTCATTTTTGGCAAGACACTCTGCCACTAGAATTGAAATAGCTGCTGGTACTCCTGCAGTAGACAATGCCAGGATGCAGGCATAAATAGGATAAGCCATTTGATAGAGGCCCATACCCTTTATCAAAAAAGGATTAAACCAATGGTTTAATCCTTTTTTGATAAAAATTAATAACTACAGTTAGAGCATAGTCATACACAAAAAAAATTCCCTGCCAGGCTAGCCACAGCCACCTAAGGTCTATTTTAATTGGCACCTCAGCCCAAAGTAATTCCTTAGCTAAATAATAGGTTCCCAAAAGGGCCAGATTAAAAACACAGCTTTTTAATATTATTTCCAAATATAAATTCCGGAGACTTTCGATATACCACTTCCAAATGCCATAATGGCCTAAAAAAACGATATAAGGAAATACTTTAAACTTATCTGGTAAAAAAACTGCAGCTAATAGACCAGTTCCCAGATAAAAGAACCATCCCGCTGAAGCTCCGAATTCTAGAATCATAATTGCGGAAAATACTGAACTCAAGCCATAGAAAAATAACTTATTTGTAGGAAGGAGAGAAGCTAAATATAAGGAAAGCAGAACAAAAGAAGCCAGAATACCGCTTAAGGCTATTCGCCGTCCTTTGGAACTTCTCTTATCTTCACGGGGAGCCATTCAAACAACCTCTCTTTAACAGCACTCAATAATATCGCAGCCAACGCATTCACAACAGCTGTCACAGCACCAAATGGTACACAAGGTTTGGCAGCAGTCGCCACCGCCTCCACCACCACGGTAACCTTTCTGCCAAGCACGATCATAATATTCCTGATGTTTTTGCTGCTGAAAACCGTTATTTTGATAATAATTGTTTTGATAATAAGGTTCTTGGTAAGTGGGACCATTCTTCAGCAGCTGATTATATGCTTCGTTAATTTCTTTCATTTTTTCCTGGGCTAAATCTGCCAAAGGATTATCTCTGTATTTATCAGGATGATATTTTTTTACTAATTCCCGATATGCATTTTGAATCTCTTCTTTAGAAGCCCCTCTTCTGACACCTAAAATTTCGTAATTGTCCCCCACCTGCTTCACAACTCCTTTGACCTAAAATACCTAAAACTTGCTCCGTCTTTGTTAACATTCCCACGTAGACAATATTTTCAATAATACCCTTATGCTTATAGAGGTTTAATAGTTCAAAACTTTTACTTAATTCTGCCAATAAATCAATGAGGACAGGCTGCAAGACAGGACGTATTTTAGCTTTAAATTGGTCAATAGGCTCACCTTTATAGGAAAAAGCTAATAGAAGTGGATTATAGGATTTTTTTTGCACATCTTTTTCTAAGTCATCACAGGCATCAACCAAATAAACCCACTGTCCTAAAATAAATCCTAGCCAACTTAGAACTCGTCCCTGGGGAGATACTTCTAAATGACTTGGAAATATACCCGACAGTATTTGACCAAAAGCCTCGGCAGGCTGTTTAAAATCCGGGCATTTTGCTTTTTCCAAGGCAGCTATCTTAGCTAAGCCTTTTTTAATTAAAGCGTTTTTTTCTTCCTGCCTGGAGGCTGCTTTCCCATAGGCCTTTTTTAAAAGCAGCATCCCACTTCCTGCTTGAAATGATTTATCGTCATTCCAATTATCAACTATGTTATGGTAGGCAAGCAGCAAATTCACATCTGCAGCATAGTCTAAAAATGAATTATTGATGATCATTCTGTGTTTAACTAAAGGATTAAACAAGCAATGCTTAGTTGCAGCATTTTCCGGTTCAGAGTTAAGTGAAGAAAGCAATAAGCCTAGAAAAGTTGAATCATAATTAAGCAGCAAACTGCCGAATCTTCCATATCTATTTTTGAGGGACAAACAAAGCCCGCAGTAATACGACCGGAAAATAGTATATTCTCGAAGTTTAAGTTCTGCCTTTTCCGGCAGTATATATCCAAACATAATAACCTAACTATTCTCCACAAAGGGAGCAATATCCTTCTTCTTTAATCAATACAATCTGGTTCCTTGAGCAACCAATTTATGAAGAAAGAAAAGTGGCTCCATTGTTATATTTATTTTCGAAAAAAGCTGAGCAAGGGAGGAACGATAATAAATATCAATGCCATTAACATGAGCTTTTTCGTAATTACTATCTTTAGTCAAGTCAATTTTTCCCAAACGCACGGCAGGGTAGCTTTTCGGCTGAGTCCCACCGCATCAGGAACCGCCAGGCAGCTCCACTTTATCAACAATAATACTTGCAGATTTGCGCAGAATATATTCTTGCGCCTCTACTGCTAAACTAAATTCCATAATTAAAACCCTTTCTAAAACTAATGTAATGCTTTAACTATTCTTCTTTTCTTGCTAAAATCCTTTTCTATTTGCAACAAAGGCAGCAAAAAGGCGCCTTACCAGCGCCTTATTGTTCCATTTGTTTAGCCAAAAAACCTGCTGCTGTTTCCGCCAGTTTTAGCTCCATTTCCCCCATTTGAACATTAGGTTCTTTTGTGCAAAGGATAACTGCTCCAATAGGATCTCCTTCAGAAATAATAGGGGCTATTACCTCGGAGGTAAATTTACATTCCTGGCCTTTTTCTGAAGAAGAGCACTCAATACATAAATTATGTTGCCCAGGCTCATTAATAAGTACAGATTTTCTATCTTCCATTACTTTATCAATAGCAGGACCATTTGGCTTATTTAAAAATTCTTTTTTCGGGGCCCCAGAGACAGCTATAATATTATCACGATCAGCAATACAAGCTATATGTCCAATCGCTTCATACAACGAATCAGCATATTCTTTAGCGAAATCACCTAATTCACCAATTGGGGAGTATTTTTTTAAAATTACTTCACCTTCACGATCCACGAAGATTTCAAGAGGATCCCCTTCGCGAATACGTAGGGTTCTTCGTATTTCTTTTGGGATTACCACCCGGCCTAAATCATCAATACGTCGTACAATCCCCGTCGCCTTCAATTATATCCCTCCTTTTGGCTAAATTCCTTATAGTCAACTTTCACTGTTAGTATATATCAGCCAAGGAGAGATTATTCATTTTTTCCATTAGTACCTAAAAAAAGTTCAAGCCCTATTTTCTAAAAAATACAAGCCTGGCAGTCCATATTATACTGCCAGGCCTATATTAATTAGCTTTTATTAGTCCCACTTTCTTTTTCTTGTGTATTCTCCTTTTGCTGTGTATCCTGTTTTCGCTGTGTCTTTTCTTTTTCCAGCTTATTCTCTATTTTCGCCTTTTTCATAGCATCATTGAAAAACTGGTCAAATTTTTCGTTTTTTTGCTCATCGAGAAGTTGTTTCTTCACATCTTCCTTCAACTGTTCATACTGATCTTGCCGATCTATTACTTTAATCACATGGTAGCCAAAAGAGCTTTTAACCGGTTTTTCGCTTATTTTCCCTTTAGCTATCTTCAAAGCACCAGCTGTAAACTCTGCGTCGTAAGGACTATTGCTCATGGAAAAATATTGATCTAAAGCACCGCCGCTGGTCTTTGCTGCAGGCTCATCGGATTCTTTTTTGGCGAGAGCTGCAAAGTCGGCCCCGGCATTAAGCTTTTCAATCCAAACTTTGGCCCTAGCTTCAGCCTTTTTTAATTGAGCTTCATTGGCTTCTCCTGCTTTAGCCTGGGCTAGAATATGACTTACCTTTACCTTAATAAAGTTATCTTTATATTTATTAAAGAAATTTTTCGCTTCCTGATCCGTTACTTTCACGTCTTCTGTAACCTTATTAAAAAGTTGTTCAAATAAAAAATTAGTTTCTATACTTTCTTTAACTTCAGCTTCCGTTATTTTTTGGCTTTTTAGCATCTCGGCAAATTGTTTCTCACCGTAAAGCTTCTTCATGCCGTTTAATTCATCTTGTACTTTTTTCTTATCTACTTTCAGGTTTTCTTTTTTTGCTTCCTGTTTTAAAACGGTTTCCTGAATCATTTGGTTCAAAACCTGTTGTTCTAAGGTCTTGAGCAATTCCTTCCCTTCATCACCTTCAAACTTAAAGCCTTGCATTTCATACATTGATTTCATTTGTTGAACCCTTTTGTCAAGTTCGAGGCGAGTAATCTTTGTATTGTTGACTTTAGCCACATAATCTTGTCCGCAGCCAGCAAGCAAAAAAACTGCCAGTATAAGTAAACTTCCAAGCTTGTACCAACGTTTAATTTTTTTCACTAAGTTTCCACTACCTTTCTTAAGCACGCTGCTTAAACAACAATTAACCCTAATTATACAGTCCACTTTAACTTTGAGCAAGTTTTTTGATTTTTTTAACTACTTTTAATAATCCTACTAAAACTTTATCCGGAGCCAACTGACCCGTTTTAATGGTGATAACTAAGCCATCAGAGGCCTTAAAACTTAAACGGCGTGGGAATGCCTTATCTAAAGCGAAAAATTGTTCTCCTTTTAAAGGACTTTCCACAAATTCAATTACCGCTATACTCTTTTGAGTCTGAATTAATTTTATTTTTAATTCTCGAGCTAATACTTTTAAAAGTGCAATTTGGATTAAATTCTGCATGGGTAAGGGAGGTTCCCCAAAGCGGTCAATAAGTTCGTCAATTATCTCAGCTATTTCCTGCTCTTCTTCAGCAGCTCCCAGCCTTTGATAGAATTCCATTTTCAAACCTGAATTAGCAATATATTTATCACTAATATAGGCATCCACTGCAATTTCTAAGACTGGTTGAAACTCTGGTTCTTTGGGGCTTTCGCCTTTTAGCTGTTCAACGGCTTCCTCTAGAAGACGACAATATAAATCAAAGCCTACTGCCAATATGTGTCCATGCTGCTCAGGCCCTAATAAATTACCAGCCCCCCTAATCTCTAAATCTCGCATGGCAATTTTAAATCCTGAACCAAATTCTGTGAATTCGCGGATGGCCCTTAGCCTTTTCTCTGCAGTGGGGTTAAGTACTTTATCCCGGCGATAAGTAAAATAAGCATAGGCTACTCTATTACTGCGTCCTACCCGGCCCCTTAATTGGTAAAGCTGTGCTAAACCAAGGTTATCAGCCTCATTAACAATCAATGTATTAACATTACTAATGTCTAAGCCATTCTCCACAATTGTGGTACACACCAGCACATCCAAATCGCCTTCAATAAAAGCAACCATTACTTGTTCCAGCTCGTCTTCCTTCAATTGTCCATGAGCCATGCCAATTTTAGCTGCAGGCATAAGCTGCTGCAGATGAGCAGCTACCCGGTCCATATCTGCAATTCTGTTATGGATAAAGTAAACCTGGCCGCCCCTATTTAATTCCCGGCGGATAGCGTCCCTAATCAGTTCCGAACTATATTCCACAACGTAGGTCTGCACTGGATAACGTTCTTCCGGCGGTGTTTCAATAATACTCATATCCCTGCCGCCAGCTAAAGACATATGGAGGGTTCGAGGGATAGGAGTTGCCGTTAATGTTAACACATCTACACTTTCCCTGATTTGTTTTAATTTTTCTTTATGAGCTACTCCAAACCTTTGCTCCTCGTCCACTATAACCAACCCTAAATCTTTAAACTTAACATCTTTAGAGAGGAGCCTATGAGTGCCAATAACAATATCCAAGTTTCCCTCTTTAATTTGCTGCAGTACGAGGCGTTGTTCTTTGCTGCTTCTAAAGCGATTCAAGAGTCCTATCTTGACAGCAAAAGAATCCATCCGTTGGACAAAGGTATTATAGTGCTGTTGTGCCAATACAGTAGTGGGGACTAAAACAGCAACCTGCTTTGAATCTACAACAGCTTTAAAAGCGGCCCTTAAAGCGACTTCAGTTTTTCCATAGCCTACATCCCCTACCAGAAGTCGGTCCATAGGCTTTGCTGCTTCCATATCCTTTTTAACTTCTTCAATAGCTTGTTCCTGGTCAGGAGTTTCCGTATAAGGGAATGCTTCCTCAAACTCTTTTTGCCACACTGTATCCGGAGAGAAAGCAAAACCTGTAGCAGCCTCCCTGGCAGCATATAATTTAAGTAAGTCCTTAGCCATATCCTGAACAGAAGCTTTGACTTTGCTTTTAGCCTTACTCCATTCATTGCCTCCCAGCTTACTCAGCCTAGGCTCATGACCCTCAGCGCCAATATATTTTTGGATTAAATCCAGTTGATCCGTAGGGATATATAATTTATCTTCACCGCTATACTGAATATGTAAATAGTCTTTATACACCCCACCTACTTCCAGCTGGTTAATTCCTAAATACCGCCCAATACCGTGGTGAAGATGAACCACATAATCTCCTACTTTTAAGTCCGTAAATACCCCAATCTTACTGCCTTCTTGCCCAGTCTTACGTGTTTTTTTCTTTTTCCTTTGACCGAATACTTCTTGTTCCGTGATAATTACAAGTTCTAATTCAGGATATTCAAAACCCTGGTTTAAAAGGCCAATGCTAATGATTACTCCTGCTTCCACTCTACTCTCTAAGTCTTGAATCACCATACTTTCAATATCATGATCAGCCAATAATCCTTGAAGAAATTTAGCTTTTTCTAAGTTGTCCGTCAAAAAAATAACTCTATATTTCTTTCTTCTCCAAAGCCCAACTTCCTCTGCCAGTAATTTAAACTTACTCATAAAAGGAATCATGGTTTTTGTTTTGACGCTGATAATATTTTGCAATACTGCTTTATTTAATTTTTGCGGTAAAGCACTAAAAAAAACTGCTGAATAGCCGGCCAAGAAGGAAGTAAATGAATTGTGGTGCGCATAAATTTTACCCTGGGAAGGCAGCATTGCGCCTGATTCAATTAAATCTGCAAAGGATTCAGATCTATCCTGCTCATACCTCTCTAAGTTTTCCACTACTCTATTGAGCTCATCCACAATCACAACAGGTTTTTTAGTAAAGTAATTTAAAATCGTATCGCCTTGGGGATAGAAATAAGGTTGGAAACGTTGTAAATTCTCTCCCCATTGCCCTTCATCAATTTTAGCCAAATCATCCGTAATTCTTTGATCCAAAGAATCTAATGCTTCCTTTTTGTCTAATTTTATTAGCTTTTTGCGCAGCTCTTGCCATTCCTGCTCTATCTTAACTCTTCCAGCCTGAGCTGCTTCAGTTGTTAAAACCATTTCATGTGCCGGACCCAAAGTAATAGATTTAATTTCTTCTACTGAACGCTGGTTTTCAAGCTGGAAAAAGCGGATAGAATCCACTTCGTCATCAAAAAACTCAATTCTCACTGGCTGCTCTTCGGTTAATAAATAAATATCTAATATTCCGCCACGAACAGCAAACTGTCCAGGGGCTTCGACTATTTCCACCCGTTCATAACCTAATTCTACAATTATTTGCAGCAGTTCATCCCAATTTAATACTTCCCCTTGTTCAATTTTAAAAGTGCTTTTTTCCAATACCTTCCTAGGAACCAATTGCTGCAAAGCTGCTTCTCCTGTCGTTACCAGGCACTTGATATTTCCCTCTATAAGGCGGGCCAATACCTTTAACCGCTCCCCTTGAATTTCTTTACTGGAAGCATAAACTTGGTAAGTAAGCATTTCCCGAGGCGGGAAAAATTCTATCTCCCCCGGCCAAAATAAAGCTAAATCAGCTGCTAAAGATCTGCCTTCTTCTTCGTTAGCAGTAATAGCTAGAACTGGATAATTGTTTTTAGCAGCAATTCCGGCTACCCAAAAACTTTTTTGAGAGCTAACTAGTCCAAAAACAGCTTGGCCTCCATAATTTTGCCTAATGCCTCTTAATAAACTTTGAAATTGTGATTCCTGGTCAAGGAGTTCTAATAAACCCTGGTGTTGCACCATGTAAACCTCCAAATAATAAATACGAAAAGATGGACACCAAGTCAGGCCTCCATACTATTTTTATCGTAATGGTCTGAAAAATATAACAGCTGTATTCCACAAAATATGGGCAACTGCTGCTGAAGCAATAGCTAACCAAATATTTGTGGAAGCCTGCCAAATAGTTTGCGTTAACCAGCCTAAAAAAGCATGACTTCCTAAACTAGTTAATGCCGCAGGCCAATCATCGTAACCAGGACTCAGCAAATCAATAATTGCTTCTACAGCTCCAAAAACAATGTGAATTGATAAAATGGAACTATGAGCAAAAATTGCTGCTGTAGTCTTCATAATTTCTTCCAGAACAGGGACAACAGTAAAAATCATTATTTTACCCCAAAGTTTCACCAGCCAAGAATTCACTACCCAGGCTGCAACCGCAGCTAGGAATCCTACGATGAGAAATATCTTTTTTGCCCCCTACATTAATAATTAATAGTTATTAACAATTATAATTATTCATGGCTTTTTCTAATCCATCACTAATTATTGTCAACACTGCTTCCGCTGCTTTTGGCAGCAAGTTTTGCAATATTTTCCATTCATTATCGGAAAAGCCGCTTAAAACATAGTCTGCAGTCTGCCAGCCTTGGGGAGGTCTCCCAATTCCTAGGCGAACTCTTTGAATTTTTTCTGTTCCTAGAATTTGGATAATATTGCCCATACCTTTTTGTCCGCCGGAACTGCCACTGTTCCGAATCCGTAATCTGCCTACAGCTAAATCTAAATCGTCGTAAATAACAATGAGATCTTGAGGCTGCAGCTTATACCAATGAAGTAAAGAACCAACTGCCTGACCGCTTAAATTCATATAGGTTTGAGGCTTGGCAATAATTATTTTTTCTTGCTGCCATCTGCCTTCAGCAACTAGGGATTGATGCTTGGATGCTGCTTTAAAATCAACTCCTAATTTATCTGCCAAAAAGTCAGCCGTAATGAAACCAATATTATGCCGTGTAGTTTCATAACGCGGCCCAGGATTCCCTAAACCAACTACAAGTTTCATAGCTCCCCCTCTTTCTGCTCTCCAATATTCTGCTTAGCTCTCCTAAATTCCTTTTTTAAAAATTAAGAATGCTAATTTCTTTAAATATTAGCTACAAAACCCAAAATTTTAATTAAGATAAAAATAACAATTATACCAAATATATATCCTAGCCCACCCCTTTTTGCAACTAAACTTTCTCTGGCAAAACCTCTTTTCCCTAAAGCCGGGGAAACCATTACATAAGACCATACTCCGCAGATTAGAAAAGCTGCAATGGCCCAAAAGGAAAAGATACTTTGGAGCCTTTCTATAATGTTGATCAGCATGCTTCCTTCTCCTTAATTTTTAACTTATTTATTTACCCCTACCCGGCGAATATGTACTTGAGCTTGAACCTGAACTTCGGCTTGGGCAAATTCCTGAGGCCAATTTTTCTTCAGCTGTTTCCAAACCCCAGGATGGCGTTCCTCTAGTCTTCTGCCAAAACCAAAAACATCACCCTGGAATTGCTGCTGCATTTTTTGTACAGTCAATTTAATTTGTTTTTCAATAGCTCGATTAAATTCCCGCTCAGTATCTTTTAGATGTGCACTATTTAACACATGACTGGGATCTTGGTGTTCAACTAAAGTCCCTTCACCTGTAATCTCTATTCTAAAGGAAACTTTTTTTCCGTGAACAATAGGTATAATTCTGGAACTGGCTGAAGTAAGTTCTAGGACATCATTGCCCTTTACTCCGCCTGCACCCTTATTAGAAGTTTGTACTTTAATATTGCCTCCTTCAAATTTACCTGTTACTAAACGCACTCCTTGGGTTTCCATACCGCCTAACCAGCCAATGAGCTTATCTCCTTTAAAAAGTCCTGCTCCATTAAGCTTTGCTTCTCCTTTGCCGGCAATTATTCTGGGGATTAAATAAGTGCTATTTTCATGGAGGTTACGGGAAAGCTGGCTTAAAGTAATGGTAGGTGCAAAATGAGCTGTATAATCAGCATTGTTTTGCAAACTTGTTAAATAGGTGGCATTTACTCCTTCTAATTTAGGTTTAATGTCCAGCATTTCTTTAGCTGTACCAGGTGTAATATATACAGGTACCCTTTTTCTAATTTCGCTTTCCCGCAGAATAGAGTCAAAAGCACTTTTTAACCCGCCTTTGGCCAAATTTTGACCAATTAGTACAATTTGCACATGTTCCAAATAGGGAGCCCTATTTGACCTGGTAGAAGCCTCATTAAAAGTTTCGGCAATACTGCTGGCATTAGTAACTGTTAAATTCCAAAAGGGTAATTTATCTCCCCCGCCTTTTTCCTTGCCTGCTACCTGGCCTGGGGCAACAAGTTGAAAAGTAACCTGGTAGAATTTGCTCCCAGGCTCAGCTAAAGCCCCTTCCACTCCACTTGGAACTTCAGCTTTTTTGACGCTTTGATCTAAACCTAATCCTAAAACAATTCCTCTTTCATCAACTTCCCTTTGATCCCAGCAAGCAGTGCCCAAGGATATACTTACTAATATTAGAAGAGCTGTTAATATTTTTTTCATTTTTGCTTAGCCTCCTTAATATGTTTCAAGGCTAATAAAATCAGGATTTCAATATAAAAAGTCAATCCTAAACTAAAATCACCTACCACCTTTCCAAAGGTGCTAACTTCATCAATATTTTGGGGAGTCATGGCTATTAAATAAATAAAAGGGAGCAGTAAAAATACCCAACAGCGTAATTCTCCCAGACCTGTAAGATGGGTCAAAGTAGTTGCTGATAGAAAGTACACTGCAACAACTGTCGTAAAAACGGCTAAAATCCAAATACTTAGAATAATAATGTCAAAACGCTCAATAAAGGTACCGGGAACTTCAATTAACCTAACTAAATCTACAATGGGGAATAAAGAATTGCTTAGCTCTATGGGGCCAAAAACTGCTAAGGCAATCAAAAACATAGCTAAATAAATAATAATTACTAAAGCTTGTGCTCCTAAACAAGGTATTACAGCTTTCTCTGCTTTAGATAAATAAGGAATAAAAAAACCTATAATAGAATAACCTCCAAAAATACCATATCCTACAATACTTCCTTTAAAGATAGGAACAGCCCCTTGCTCAAATAGTGGTAATACCTCTTTAAAATTGGCCATAGGCAAAGCCATCAATAGTAAAAGTACAATTGGTATAATCAGTAAGGGAAAAAAGGTTTGCATCACCCGAAACATTGAGTTTACCCCGTGGCCAACAAGATAAGCACTAGTGAACAACATGGTTAAATTTATAACTTCTAAAGGTGTTTTTTCTAAAAAGTAAATTTTTAGCACATCTCCAAATTGCCTAACGGCCATTGCCGTAGACAGGAGGAAAAAAACCAAAAATACTATCCCAACGACAAAGCCTAGTTTCTTTCCTAATAACCGGCTGCTATATTCTAAAATATTTTCACTAGGAAAAGTCTTGCCTAGTAAAGTTAGACAATAAACTGCCAAGGCTGCGTCTGCCCCTGCTAGCAAAATTGACAGCCAACCATCACGAGCGGCTGCAGCAGCAAATACCGAAGGCATTGCTAATATGCCCCCCCCAATCATAATGGAAACTAATGCAATGGCAATTTGATTTGGATTGATTTTGTCTTGGGAAGTAAACATCTTACCACCCCCTACCTTCATCGGATTTTGGCTGACGAACAGTATCCTCAGCCCCTGTGGTTATTGGACGTGTTGTGAGCTTATGCAAAGGAGCCCTAATAAATAAATCTTTCCAATCTCTCACCTGATAAGGTATGGCTGGGGAAAGATAATCAACCCCAAATGTTTTAATGGAGGCTAGATGAATCTGCAGGATAATAAAACCCAACATTACACCATAAAATCCTAAAACAGCTGCAGCAATCATTAAAGGAAAGCGAATCAAGCGAATTCCAATTACCAAATTATAAGATGGGATTGTAAATGATGCTACCGCTGTTAGTGCTACTACAATTAACATAATGGGACTGGCCAAATTTGCTGAAACAGCCGCATCTCCGACAATAATACCCCCTACAATACCTACTGTTTGCCCAACAGGTTTTGGTAGCCGTGCCCCTGCTTCTCTAAACAATTCGAACGCCAATTCCATGATAATGGCCTGAACAATAGCAGGAAAAGGCACACCTTCTTTGGCAGCTGCAATAGCCAGCATTAGCTTCGCTGGGATTAGTCCGGGATGATAAGTAATTGTTGCAATAAATATAGCAGGAGCAAAAGCAGCTATATAAGCTCCTACTATTCGCAAAGATCTGGTAAAAGAGCCAATGATCCACCGCTCGTAGTAATCTTCCGGGCTCTGAAAAAATTGAGGAAAGGTAGCAGGAACCATTAGAACAAATGGAGTACCGTCCAAAAGGATTGCCACTCTTCCTTCCAGAAGAGCAGCCATCACTTTATCAGAACGCTCCGTATATTGAACCTGCGGAAAAGGAGAAAGGAAGTTATCTTCAATTAATTGTTCAATATAACCACTTTCTAAAGCACCATCAATTTCAATGCTATTTAATCTTTTTTTTGTTTCCTGCAAAACTTTTTGGTTGACAATTCCTTCTATGTAGGCTACAACTAAATCGCTTTGGGCTCTTGCCCCAATCCGCATTGCTTCCATCTTTAAATCTGGATTTTTTAAGCGGCGGCGTAACAATGCAGTATTGAAACGTATAGTTTCCGTAAAACCCTCTCGAGGTCCTCTGACTAAAGATTCTGTCTCCGGTTCCCCGATTCCACGGCTTGCCCAGCCTCGGGCACTAATGATTAAAGCTTGATCAATGCCGTCAACGAAAAGAATCGCATCTCCAGATAAAATGCCATGGATAAGTTCCCCAATTTGCCTATTTTCTTTGACTTCTCCAGCAGTCATGCCTCTTTCCTTAATTTTGCTTAAGATATGAGTTCCTACAATATGTTCTTCCCCTGCATGTACTTCCAATTCGGCAGTTTGGAGCATTAAAGCATTGAGGATTTGATTCTCAATAATATCCTTATTAACTAAACCATCAACATAAATAACTCCAGCCTTAATTCTGCTTAAACCTATTTCCATTTCACGGAAGACCACATCGCTGCAGTTTTTAAACTTTTCTTTAAAAACAGCCATATTTTCAGTAAAACTGCTGGTAAGATTCAACTTATCTATGGCACTACTGTTTGCTTTTTTAGTTATTAAAGGCTTTTTACTCATTCTTTTCGGTAAAAGCATTGTTATCACCAATTTTATTAGTATTTTGTAATAATTCTTTGTTTAGTCTTACAAAATGGCACTGCAATTATACCTGGATATGAGCAATGTTCTGGAATATTACTTTGCCTGCGAGCATAAAACAACATTAAAAGGAACAATTTCTACCATTGGGAGCTTAGAGGGGGGTTTAACGTGTATCCAAGCCGTAAACTTTTAGCAATGCCGGTTTTAAGCATTGAGGACGGAGAAATACTTGGCAAGGTTAAGGATATTGTTATTGATGCCAAGGCATTAAATATTGCAGCTTTAGTCTTGGAGCAAAAAGGTAATTGGTTTAAAGAAGCTAAAGTCATTACCTACGAACATATTAATACAATAGGAGATGACGCCATTACAGTAGTAAAAAGCAAATGTATCGAAAAAGCCAGTGCTCTTCCCCAAATTATGCAGTTGGTTCATAGTGGTATACCTATTATTGGCACAAGAGTATTAACAGAAAGTGGAAGTTTTTTAGGAACTGTAGATGAATTTTTGTTTGACCCAGCAACAGGACACATTACTTTGCTGGAAATTGCTGATAAACTTATGGACAATTTATTAAAAGGGAAGGCTTTTCTCTCCACGGATTTGCTTTCCACCGTAGGAAAGGATGCTATAATTGCCCAAAAAGGTGCTGAGAAAAATTTGGAAAGGCACGAGTCCAGCATTCAAGGAACCGTCAAAACCGTTAAAGAGGCAGGCTCGAAAATGTGGCAGCAAACTGTTACTAAAACTAAAAAGCTAGGGGAATCTCTCAAAAAATTAGGGATAGAAGAAGTTAAAAAACCCCATGCCGCCAAACAAAAATCGGTGGATGAGGTAAATAAAGATGAAAATGAAAATACCGTTAATTCAAGTAAGCCTAATTAAAAATTTTACTTACGGGTAAATCCTCATGAATCCGAATTATGGCTTCACCTAACAATGGTGCTACTGATAATACTTTAATTTTTTTAGGAATTTCTATTTTATCATTTAAAGGAATAGTATTAGTTACTACAACTTCTTTAATTACAGACTCGCCTAAACGGTCTAAAGCAGGCCCAGAGAATACAGGATGAGTACAGCCCACAAAAACTTCTTTTGCACCTCTGTCAATCATGGCTTGAGCTCCCTGGACAATTGTTCCTGCTGTATCAATAATATCATCTAACATAATAACGCTTTTGCCTTCAACGTCACCAATAATATTCATAATCTCGGCAACATTAGGCTTGGGTCTCCTTTTATCAATAATAGCAATACCTGCACCTAGACGCTGAGCTAAGTCTCTGGCACGAGTGACACCGCCTAAATCAGGAGAGACAACAACAACATTATCTAAATTTTTACCTAAATAAAATTCAGCTAAGATTGATACACAGGGGATGTGATCTACAGGTATATCAAAAAAACCTTGGATCGCATTGGCGTGCAGATCCATAGCTACTACACGTCTTGCTCCAGCTGCCGTTAGAAGATTGGCAACTAATTTAGCAGAAATCGGATCCCGTGCCCGAACTTTTCTTTCTTGTCTTGCATAACCATAATAAGGTATTACTGCTGTAATTCTCCTGGCGGAAGCCCGGCGCAAAGCATCAATCATGATTAAAAGTTCCATTAAATTATCATTGACAGGATTGCAAGTAGGTTGAATGACGTAAACGTCAGCACCCCGTACACTTTCATCAATAGCAATGCTAATTTCACCATCGCTAAAGCGTTTAACTTTTGCATCGCCTAAGGTAACTCCCATGTACTCTGCTATTTCTTCAGCCAAGCCCGGATTAGCATTGGCGGTAAACAGTTTTAATTTTTGTCTGGATGTGGACATTAGTATACCTCCATCTACACTTATAGGCTCTATTTTACACAATTCTGCTTAATTTGACAAACCTCTTTCTTTATTCTCTACTTTTTTTATTTTTTTTGCTTGTCCAATTTAAAATATTTTCCTGTTTACTTCTAGCTACCCCTAGGGAGCCAGCAGGAACATCTTTGGTTATTGTAGAGCCAGCAGCTACGTAGGCTTTCGATTCTACCTGAACAGGAGCAACTAAATTACTATTACTACCTATAAAGGAACCATCTCCAATAATTGTAGGCCACTTCTTTTCTCCATCGTAATTGCAAGTAATAGTTCCCGCTCCGATATTTACTTTCGTTCCAACCTGAGCATCCCCAATATAACTTAAGTGGAGTATTTTACTATTATTGCCTACGGAAACTTTTTTTAGTTCTACAAAATCGCCTATTTTTACATTTTGCCCTAGTTTGTTTCCTGGACGCAAATAGCTGTAGGGGCCGATTTGACACCCTTCCCCTAATTCACTTTCCACAACTGTAGATTGTTTGATTATAACTTCATTGGCAATTTGGCTATTAACAATTACGGTGTTGGGACCTATTTCACAGCCTTTCCCGATTTTGGTTTGACCCTGCAAGTAAGTATTTGGGTAGATAATAGTATCATTTTCTATTTGCACGGTTCCTTCGATGTACGTATGCTCAGGGTCAACAATTGTTACACCTTGCAGCATTAACTTTTGATTAATTCTAGACTTAACTAAAGCTTCGGCTTGAGCCAACTGGACTCTATCATTTATACCCATTATTTCAGCTGGATCATCTGTGGCCAAGGCTGCTATTTTTAAACCCTGCTTCTGTAAAAGTCCAATTACATCAGTTAAATAGTACTCTCCTTGAGCATTATTCGGCTTAATTTTGCTAAGTGCCTCTTTTAAATAGGTTGCGGCAAAGCAATAAGTTCCTGAATTTATTTCCTTAACCTCTAACTCTTCAGGAGTCCCGTCTTTTTGTTCCACGATTTTTAGAACTTCTTGGTCCTCGTTACGGATTATTCTTCCATAGCCAAAGGGCTCCGTTAAATAGGTTGTCAAAATAGTTGCCACAGCTTTTTCTTCTTCGTGCTTCTTCAGTAGTTTAGAAAGAGTTGCCGTAGATAGGAGAGGTGTGTCCCCGCAGACTACTAAAACAGTCTCAATTTCAGATGTTAAATACTCTACTGCCTGCAGTACGGCATGTCCCGTTCCTAGCTGTTCTTTTTGCCAAGCGTAAAACAAGTCTTCACCAAGGGCAGATTGCACCTGTTCTCCTCCATGACCAACAACTATTATTGTCTTCCCAACAATTTCATGACAAGCATCAACAACATGTTGAGCTAAATATTTTCCAGCAACCTTATGTAAAACTTTGGGCAATTGGGAACGCATCCTAGTTCCTTTTCCCGCAGCTAAAATAACAGCAGCAATTTTATTAAAATCTTCAACCACCACAAAAACCTCCATCTTCATCCAAGCTGACAAGAATGATTAATAATTTTCCCAAAGCTATTTTAACATATTATAAAAAAATAGAAAGTCTAATAAAAAAAAGCTGTCCTGCTTTTTTGCTCAGAACAGCTTGTTACCTTATAAAAATTTACTAATTAAATAGCTTCCTCATATGCTTTTAGTACGGCAGATTGGATAATTCCCCGGGCTGTAGAGGAGATAGGATGGGCAATATCTCTGTACTCCCCTTCAGGAGTTTTTCTGCTTGGCATAGCTACAAAAAGTCCGTTTTGGCCTTCAACAACTTTTACATCATGTACAACAAAAGCCTCGTCAAAAGTTACGGATACTACCGCTTTCATTTTTCCTTCTTGATTAATCTTTCTGATACGTACATCTGTAATATTCAACACAACCACCATCCCTTTCTGCTAGCTCAATGGCTGCTTCCTATTTGCCTAATTCGCCATTTGGTATTAAATTCCTTCTTTCTCTTCGTAAATTTTACCAATGTTCCCATATTCTTCGGAAATATTATTTTGCAGCCAGCTTCCTTGCTTTAAAACAATTTTCTTCTCTTTTTCATTGACTGACTCTAGTACTAAAAGGGATAAATAGTCATCCACCAACTTTTCTTCAGGCTCGGCAGTACTTACTAAAACACCTATTCCCAAAACTTCCGTCTTAAATTCTTCCATTAATTCTTTCATTCCTCGTGCCGTACCTCCGGCCCGCATAAAGTCATCGATTAATAGTACTTTAGATCCTGTAGGCAGAGAGCGCCGGGCTAAAGCCATTGTTCGTATTCGCCCAGTTGAACCTGAAATGTAATTGATGCTGACCGCAGAGCCTTCTGTAACTTTACTGTCATCTCTAATGATAACTAAGGGAACATTAAAAGCACGAGCTGTTGACATAGCCAAGGGAATACCTTTTGTTTCAATAGTTACAATATAGTCCGGTTCTAAATGATTATATACAGTGGCAAATATTTCTCCCACCATATTTGCATAATTAGGATTGAAAATAAGATCCGTCATATAAATATATCCGCCGGGTATTACTCTTTCCTTTTCGGTAAGTCTTTCTGCAAAGCTTTCTAAAAATTTTTTGATATTTTCCTCTCCTAAACGAGGAATTAATTTCACCCCGCCAGTTGCTCCAGCTATAGTTTGAATTTCTCCTAAATTATACACATTAAAAGTATCCTTAATGAGTGCTAAATCTTCACTTATCGTAGATTTGGCAGCACCTAATTCTTCCGTAAAATAGTTTAAAGGAAAAAGCTTCCGTGGATTTTCACTGAGAACTTTTGTAATTATAGCTATCCTTTGGCTCCTGCGCATAGACCGTCCCCCAATCCGTCATCAATCTAACCACATCAGCATATCTTTTCTTTAATCAAGGCTCTATACACTAATTCTAAATCGCTGGGTTTATCAACATCGATGCCGATTTCCGGATACTCGATGATTACAGCCCTGCCTTTTAATTTGAGAAGCTTGGAAAAACGTGCTTCTACTTCCCTAATGGTTAACAACTTTAGTAAAAATTTTACTATAAAAATTATTCCTATCTGCTTACATAAAGCAAAGGGACTTTTTCTTAATTTGACAAGTTCTGCTCCAATTGCAGCGGAGCCTGGCATAATCCTAGGGTTGAACAGAAAAATATTCCCACCTGTAAAAGTTCCTTCTTTTAAGGTAACATAGGTCCGCATTACATTGGGGTATCTTTGGTCATTTATTTTCTTAGGTATAATGGGATAAAATAAATCCGCATTCAGTGCAGCACATTTTTGCATAAATGCCTCAATGGCTTCAGGTGTCAAAAGGGGAATATCAGAAGTTACTGCTAAAACATGTCCAGGAGTACTTACCCTTTTTAGCCCTTTGCTTAAACTTTCAACTGCATCATCACCGGCCTCAACCAAAGTGATCCCTGGCTGCCCCTTGTAGTAGGCCTCTAGTTCCACTGGGCCGACAATAATAATGTTATTGACGTTGGAAGAACTTTTTAAGGCTTCTACAACATAATCAACCATAAGTCTTTTACCTATTGGAATTAGCGCTTCGTGGGCTGCCGGGCTGCACTCTTTAAGTGGGCCTTGATTTGGGCTTCCTGCTAACACAATAGCATCTACTTTCATTTAAGCACACCCCTTAAAAAATTTTTAAACAGCCTTACTTTGTCTTTTGCAGTGCCTCCAACATACTGTTTTCAGCACTCTCTATATGTTCCTGAGCCAACCTGCTGGCTAGAGCAACATTGCGGTCTGCAATAGCTTCCACAATTTTTTTGTGTTCTTCCAAAGCATTCTTCATTCGGCCTGGATAAGACAGAGTTTGGGAACGAAACCTTTGAATTTGTTCCCGTAAATTAGAAATAATTTGTACTAAACGTTCGTTTCTGCTGGCCTTATACAATACATCGTGAAATTCAGTATCCACGTTAATTAATGTTTCTAAATCATGGCTTTCGGCACTTTCGCTAACCTTAACTAGAATGCGTTGTAATTCCTCTAATTCCTCGTCAGTAATCCGCTCTGCAGCAAGCCCGGCAGCTAACGCCTCTAGTGCTGACCTAATTTCATAAACATCGGCAATGTCCTTGGAAGAAATATCTGCTACGTAAGCACCTTTTCTTGGCAGCATTACCACAAAGCCTTCCAATTCTAATTTGCGAATAGCTTCCCGCACCGGGGTGCGGCTAACTCCCATTTCTTCTGCCAGCTGTACTTCCATTAACCTTTCCCCCGGCTTCAGGCTTCCAGAAATAATTGCCTCTCGTAGTGCTTCGAAAACAATTTCTCTCAAGGGCATATAATTTTCAAGTTTAATAGGTGATAAACGTTGAGTCATCAATATTCCCCCTGTAAAAAAAAAATTTAGAACCCATAAGCTCAGATAGTGCTAGTAACATAAACCTGGGAATAATCGTTTTTAAGTAATAAAGCCATTCTTTGTGCCATGGTTTCGTCGTCAACTACGGCATAAACTGTTGGCCCGCTGCCACTCATTATAGCCTTTTTAGCACCTAAATCATATAATTTTTGTTTTATTTTTAGCACTTCTGGATATAGCTTACCTGTTATCAGCTCAAGATGGTTGCTTAAAGCAGCCACTACCCTATTTCTATCTCCCGTATAAATAGCTTCAAGAGCCTGGAAACTCTGTTCAGGCAACTTTTCCCCTAATTCGTCCCATCTTTGATATACTTCCTTCGTACTGACACCAAAATCCGGCTTAACTAAAACAAGCCATAATTTAGGTATCTTTGGCAAAAAGCGGAGTATTTCCCCTCTGCCTTGGGCTAAGATAGTACCTCCTATCAAACAGAAGGGCACATCAGAACCTAATTCAGCCCCTATGGTTATAAGATCTCCTATGGTCAAGCCTAGGTCCCAAAGAATATTTAAACCTAAAAGAGCTGCTGCCGCATCACTGCTGCCTCCGGCCAGACCTGCAGCCAAAGGAATATTCTTTTCAATTTTGATTGCTGCCCCTTTCTTAACACCAGTTTTGGACATTAACAACTCAGCACTTTTCATAACTAGGTTTGTTTGATCGTTAACCAGTTGAGGATCAGTTGCTGTTAAGGTCAAGGTACTGGCGGGAGCAAAAGACAATCTATCCTTTAAGGAAATAGACTGCATTACCATTTGCACTTCATGAAATCCATCAGGCCGGAGCCTAAATACATCTAAAGTTAGGTTTATTTTTGCATAAGCATTTATTGTTAAATTATCCAATATTATACCCCACAATTAAGTAATATTACACCTAAATTATTCCTAGAACTATTACAGAACTGGGAAAGTTCTCCCTCATCATATTACAACACAAATGCAAAAACTCCTTTTTCTTTCTGGAACTTAAAACAAAAAAGCGCCATTGCGCGTACTTTAGAATCAAAGTATAGTGGCTATGTGAAATAACCGCTATACTTTGCAACTCACTTTACAGTGGCCACTTAGTTTGCTGAAGCTGCCCTAGATGACGTTTTGGCTAAAGAGTCCCCAGCCCAACGAGCAATGCTTTGTAAAATAGGTTCTAATTCTTCATAAAATACTACCACTATATCGCCAGGCACACTATCCTTCAAAGCACATTCAAAGGCTGCTACTTCATTTAATTCAATATTTATACCTTGGACATGCTTTCCATTTCCTCCGCTCATAGCTCCTTTAAACAACAGTTGAGCTACTTCGCCAGGTTTTCTGCCTCGTAAATCCCGATCTTCTTTAATATATATCCATTGACAACATCTGGCGGCTACCTGTCCGGCTTTGCGGATAGTGGTGTCCAGCCTATCGCCTGGAATTCCAATAACTCCACGGATACAATTTCCTTGTAAACTCTGAACGAACTTAAATACTTCCTCCAGGCCTGCCGGGTTATGGCCATAATCGACAATTATCTTAACGCCTTTTATTTCATAAAATTCTAACCGTCCCGGATTATGCCATCTTTCTAAGCCAAAATTTCTTAAGGACTTGGCCATTTCTTCTACTTCAATGTTCAAAGCCCAGGCCGCACCTGTTGCTGCCAAGGCATTTTCTGTATTATAACTTGCTTGTCCATTAAAAGTTAAAGCTATTTCTTTGATTGGAAGTATTTTCTGAAAGTCCCTGCCTTGAGCAATACATACTTGCCCTTCGGAGACAAAAACTCCCTTACCGCCAATACCTAAGTGCCTGCGAACAATAATATTTTGGGGATGGCGACTAAAGTAGATAACTTGAGCTTTAGTTCTCCTTGCCATAGCTGCTACCAAAGGATCATCAGCATTTAAAATAGCATATCCTGTAGGCGGCAATGCTTCAACTACTAAGGATTTTAACATGGCTAAATCTTCTAAAGTATTAATATTATACTGGCCTAAATGATCCTCAGTGATATTTGTCACCACAGCCACTTGAGCTAAATCGTAGCCAAGGCCATTTCTCAACATTCCACCTCGAGCTGTTTCCAAAACAGCTGCTGTTACTCTGCTGTCTCGGAGAACGGTCTTGGCGCTAAGAGGCCCTGTATTATCCCCTTTTAAAATACATTTTTCATCTATATATATTCCGGTAGAAGTAGTATACCCAACTAAATGTCCATGTGTTTTTAACATATTGGCAATGAGCCTAGTGGTGGTTGTTTTTCCATTGGTGCCTGTTACCGCTACCACGGGAATACGTCCATCTTCTTCCGGCCCAAACATAGAATCCACTATGGCTTTGCCGGCATCCCTGGCAGTACCTTGAGAAGGAAAAAGGTGCATGCGGATGCCAGGAGCTGCATTTATTTCGATAATTGCGCCGCCTTGTTGCTCCATAGGTTGCCGTATATCAAGAGTAACCAAATCCACCCCCGCCACATCTAGTCCAATAGTGCTCACTGCTCTAAGTATTAGCTCAGCGTTTTCCGGATGAACTTCCTCTGTTACATCTACAGCAATCCCTCCACTGGAAATATTACAATTTTCCCGCAGGTTTATCCTTTCTCCCGGGGAGGGAATATAATCTAAAGTTAGGCCCCGCTTCGTAAGAACTAAAATTAGTTCAGGATCGATTTTAATTTTAGTTAAGGGTTTTTCATGGCCGAAGCCACGTCGAGGGTCTTCATTTATAATCTCAATTAATTTCCTAATGCTATTTTTTCCATCGCCAACTACAAAAGTTGGAATTCGTTCGGCAGCCGCAACTATTTTGTTGCCTACAACCAGTACACGATAATTCTTACCCTCAATATATTCTTCAATAAGTATTTTTTCGCTATAGTTTTTAGCAATTTGAAAAGCAGAAGTAATTTCCTGAGGGCTTTGAAGGTTTAGAGAAACACCTTTTCCTTGATTACCATTATATGGTTTTACCGTTACTCTTTTACCTATTTTCTTTGCTTGCAGCAATGCTTGGTCCAAACTTTTAGCGATATTACCCTTTGGCACAGGAATACCTGCCTCAGCCAACAAGTTTTTAGTCAGTAATTTATCACCAGCAATATCTACAGCAATACAAGATGTATTCTGGGTAATAGTTGCTTCTATTCTACGCTGTTTACTGCCATAACCTAGTTGCAGTAAACTGCCTTCTCCTAAAGGCAGTACAGGAATATTACGTTCCCTGCAAGCATCTACAATAGCTTGCGTGCTTGGTCCTAAAGAAAATTTTGCTTTTACTTTGTTCAACTTATTTAAACCATCTTCCAGCTTCCATGTTCGGCCATTTAGAACAGCATCTACTATACCCAGAGCCAGCTTTATCGCTAAAAAGCCAACTTCTTTAACTTCATATTCGAGTACAATTTGATATAACCCAGGTTCCTTTAATAACCTTGTTTGACCGTAAACTACTTTGCTTCCCACTAAGTATTGCAATTCAAGAGCAACATGTTCTACCACATGCCCAAGCAAAGTACCCTCTCTCAGCCTTTCTACAAAGCCTCCCGGCCTTCCCCGCGAACAATAATGTTCTCTCAGAGTAGGCACAATTTTTAATAAACCTTCTGTAAACTGCTGAAGTTCATTAGTATAACAATCACTATATTTTCCTAAATCTAGCTGGAGTACAATTACCGGATGCAGGCAGTACATATTCTTACCTTCAATTGCCCGCATGGATTTGATTTCCATGATGGATTGCAGTCCTCCTTAAGAGTTGTATATTATCTATATATAACAAGCAGTACTTAATCAGACTGCTTAACCTAAGAAATTGGTACTCGATGATTTAAATCAAAACTATAGCCTGCAGGCAAAACATGCAGGGTAATATTAGTCAGAGCTAATGCTTCACTAGGGCTAGACTCCGATACATTACTATGGTTAACTAACCAACCATCAACAATAGTTACGGTCTGAGAACCGTATACTTCAAATTTAGCATCGGAGTTAACTACAATAGCAGTGTCCTCATCGATGCCAATGCCTAAAATATCGGGGTTTTGCGCCACAGCAGATAAAAGTCTGCCAATTCTGCCTCGCTGGGCAAAATGTTGGTCAACCACAACACCTTTAATAAAACCCATTCCCGGAGCCATTTTTAAAGTATTCTTCTTCGGTGCCTCTTCGCTGTCTCCTTCCACAATCATGGTTTCACTCATAACAGAAGCACCTGCACTAGTGCCAGCTATGACAATTCCTTGCTGGTAAGCATCTATTAAAGCCCAATAGGTACTAGTTCCTCCTAAGAGACTGGTAATGCGTAATTGATCGCCTCCAGTGAAGAAAATACCTGTAGAGGATTTTATAGTATCAGCATAATATTGCTCGTTTGCTTCCTGGCGGCTGTTGATATTTAGCACTGCAATATCCTTTACGCCTAAATCTTTGAAAATTCGACGATAATTTTCCCCCACAGTTTCCGGCTCTTCCGTGGCGGCAGTCATAACCACCAGCCGGGCATCTTCATTGCCTGATAAGTCGATAAATTTTTTTAAAATTTCTTGTTTACCTTTTTTATCTTCTGCCCCGCCAATAATAACTAGGGTGCCTTGTACTTTTTCTTCCATAATGCCTCCAACGTTAATTGTTTAGTTATTTCATATATTTACCATATATACTAATAAATATACAAGGCCAATCTATTCTACTATCTCGGAATATATCTATTCTTTATAAATTCCTCCTCACCAAATTTCTTTGGGTACGTAATATGTTCTAAGGGGGGATAACATGCTTTACGCCAGCCGGTTTTTACGCTTAACAAATCCTTTGATGACAGGTCCCGATGTACGAAACGTACAAGAAAGGCTTGCTAGTTTAGGGTATTATTCAGGAAAAGTAGATGGTATTTATGGAAAGGTAACTGCAGCAGCTGTGCAAAATTTTCAAAACGCAGTTGGTCTTACAGCAGATGGGGTTGTAGGGCCCGATACCTGGAATGCATTAGGACTGCCCAAAGATCCTATTAATATTAATCATGAATATAGTATTTCCATTGATGTCCAAAAGTTCCGACTTACACTTCTTAAAAATGGAGTAATTCAAGCTACCTACCCCGTTGCTGTAGGTAAGCCTAACACCCCAACTCCTATTGGCAATTGGGTAATTATCGAAAAACTAGTTAATCCAGGCGGTCCTTTTGGAGCTAGGTGGATGAGGTTAAACGTCCCCTGGGGCGGATATGGCATTCATGGAACTAATAATCCCGCTTCCATTGGATCTCCCGCCAGCCATGGTTGTGTACGCATGTATAATGAAGATGTTATTAAACTATTTGCCATTGTTCCTATAGGCACTCCAGTCAAAATTATTGGTCGAGTCTTTACAGGAAGAATACTTCAGGTAGGCGTAGAACCAGGTTCCGATGTTGTTGCTGTGCAGGAAAAGCTGCAAGTGCTTGGTTACTATCAAGGAGATGTTGATGGAGTTTATGGCAGCCAAACTAGAAATGCCGTCATGGCTTTTCAAAAAGCTCATAAACTAGCAACAGATGGTATTGTAGGACCAGCAACATACGAGGAACTTGAAAAAACATACGATACTGTATTAGGACTAACGATGCCTTAAACCCTTTGCGCTTTAAAAATATTACTGGTCAAAACATCCTTACATTTTTCGTAAGGATGTTTTATGTTCGAGCTGATAAAAGGTTTCCAAGAAATATGAGCCTGCCAGATTACAACTGGAAAATCATCCTTGAATTCAAACAATGAAACCGTATCCATAATTTTCATTGCCGCCCGTTCTAAAGTATAGATCCGAGAAAGCTTGGGGATCTCCACTAGTTGCTGTATTTACACTGTATAAACATAGGAACGTGTTAATAATATTATTCTGAGCAGTTCAAGCTCCTTTCAGCTCAATAAGTAAAATACCTCCCAACATCATCCCTGTGCCGATAAATTCTTTTAATGTAAATACTTCCCCCAAAAAAAGATAAGCAAAGACCAGAGCAAAGATAGGCTCTAAGGCTAAAAGCAAGGTAACTCTTGTCAGGCTGGCAAATTTTTGAGCCCAGGTTTGGACAAAAAAAGCAACTGCCGTGCCAAAAAGGGCTAAAATAGCAACCCCTAACCAAAAATCAGCTGATAAAGCAGACAAAGAAGCCAAGGTAACAGGTTCCTGCCCCAAGCCAATTAAGCCGCTAACTACAGCTACAGTTAAAATTTGGAACGTAGTAAAAATAAGGGTATCAAAGCTTTTAGTATATCGATTAACTAAAATTAAATGAATAGAATAGCAAATAGCACAAATTAAGACTAGTAAATCCCCATATTGAATGGAGAAGTTTTCTTGCAAACTTAATAAGGCTAAACCAATAGTTGAAAAAATTACGCCTAGAACTGTTATGGGGCCAGGAAAGTGACGTTCAATAAGAATCAGCAATAAGGGTACAAAAACAATAGCTAAGTTGGTTATAAAGGCTGCATTAGAGGCAGTTGTGTACTTAATTCCTATGGCTTGGAAAATGTAACCGCCAGATAAAGCTAGTCCCACAAAGAAACCCTTCTTGATGACTTCAGCGTTAATTAAAGACCATTTCTGATAACTGCAGCCTAAAAGCAGTAATCCTGCTAGAGAGAAGCGAATAAAGTTATAATAGTAGGGATTTATTTCTGTAGTCCCATCTTTAATAATAACAAAGGATAAACCCCAAACTGCAGTAATAAAAAGTATGGATAATTCCGCTATTGTTTGCTTTTTTAGTTTCATATTTACTCCTTAAATCCGTTTTATTCTATCAATTAGCTTAAAAGATTAGCTAAAAAAAGGTCAATCTGATTTTGCCCCAGATAAGTCTTAAGCTTTTCTCTATCCTTAGGGAGCCAGGCAGGCCAAAACTTTTCTTCTGATAAGGAAATGGCCCCCTGAACACCTAATTTTTTGAGTGTGCTGTAAACTGCTAGCTTCTCTTCCTCCAAAGCTGCTTTTGCTTTAAAAGGTAAAGCCAAGGCATCTATGGCAATATCCCAAGGATTAATTCCCACTTCTTTTCCTCGGGCCATAATTTTTTCAGCTAAAGCAATCTTTTCCCCGTTGTTCTCTGGCACGCCAGATTCGTCTATAGTTGCAGCTACAATTCCTGCTCCATACTTAGCTGCTAGAGGCAGGAATTTATTTAAACTATCTTCCGTCGCCGTTAGGCCAAATAGCAGTGGACGGCCCCGTACTATTTTTAGGACAGCTTCCAATGCAGCTGGGTTTTCAGCCTTTAGAGCTAAAGGTGCATCTACTACACCTTGAAAAGCTAAAAACTTTTGTTGCAGCTCCCTAAGGTCTAAATGGGCAGGCAGCTTAATCAACAAACCTTGTGCGCCTTTTTGTAAAATTTGCTGACCTTCATTAGCACTAAAAGAATTTAGACCCTCAATAGATACAGTCTCATTATGCTCTCCCATACCTAAAACCATTTTCCGCCCTGAAATAAATAAAACTTTATGTTTTTTCCTCTGGACCGGCGGCCTATGTTTTACTTTAGCTGCCAAAGACTGTATATGCTGGGGCGAAGTACCGCAGCAGCCTCCCAAGATTTGCACCCCTGCCTGGACAAAATTTTCAGCATGCTGAGCCATACTAGCTGCATCTTCAGCATAAGATACCTGTCCAGCTTGAAAAACCGGCAGTCCGGCGTTAGGCTGCACAATTAACATTTTATCCGATACTTTCCCCATCCGCTCCATAACTGGCAACAGCTCTGAGGCTCCAGCAGAACAATTGGCTCCAACAACATCTGCTCCCAAAGCAGAAAGAACAACAGCTGCCGTTTCCGGGCTGACTCCCATCATGGTACTACCTTGAGGATTAAAGGACATCATACATACAATAGGGAGACTGGAGCACTCCTTAGCGGCCAGCAATGCTGCTTTAATCTCATTTAAATCGGACATAGTTTCAATGCAAATTAAATCTGCACCTGCCTTAGCTAAAGCTTCAATTTGTTCCTTATAAGCCTTATATACTTCAGCAAAGGTAGCTGGGCCATAGGGCTCAAGAAGGAGTCCGGTAGGGCCCACTGAGCCAGCAACTAAAGCCCTGCCGGCAGCAGCTTCCTTGGCAATGCGGACTCCTTGTCTATTAATGTCCCTTGTTTTGCCATCTAATCCATATTCCCTTAGTTTTAAGGGGTTAGCCCCAAAAGTATTTGTTTCAATTATGTTAGCACCGGCTTGAATATAGGACTGGTGGACTTTTCGAATAATTTCTGGGTTCTCCAGGTTAAGGAGTTCTGGACACTGTCCCGGTTTTAAACCTGCCCCCTGAAGCATCGTACCCATGGCACCATCAAAGAGCATAATTTCATCCTGCATCTCCTGCCAATTCACTGCTGTTACCTCCATTAGTTTTATTTCCATCATAAAATAAAAAGCTGCTCTATTCCACCCTTAGCATATTAGTAATCAGTAAAATTGTTTCTTTTTATAAGAAAGGCAGTATGCCAACATGACAGACTGCCTTTCTATTTTAGACTAGTTTCATTAAATTTGCCATTTCAATAGCACTTTGGGCAGCATCCCAACCTTTATTGCCTCCTTTAGTGCCAGCCCTCTCAATAGCCTGCTCAATGGTATCCGTAGTTAAAACTCCAAAAATTACTGGCTTTCCTACCTCTAGGCCTACACTAGCAACGCCTTTACTTACTTCGGCGCTGACATACTCAAAATGAGGAGTCGCCCCTCGGATAACTGCTCCTAAACAAATAACTCCATCAGTTTTAGGATTTTGTGCTGCTTTTTTGGCTATAATCGGAATTTCAAAAGCACCGGGAACCCACACTAAAGAAATATCTTCCTCCCGGACACCGTGTCTAAGGAGTCCGTCTTTGGCTCCTTCTACCAGCTTTCGGGTAATTAATTCATTAAATCTGCTGGCAATTATGCTAAACCTTAAGCCGGTGCCGATTAAATTAGCTTCAATTATTTGCATATTCTATCTCCCCCAATTTCCAAATCATGTTGAAGTTTAAATCTTTTAGTTAAGAGATACTTTTTGTTTTCTGGCCCATAGGGAATCTGTAGAGGCACTCTTTCCACAATTTTCAATCCATAGTTCTCTAAACCTCTGATTTTCCTAGGATTATTAGTCATCAAGCGGATATTTCGTATACCTAGATCTGTTAAAATCTGAGCTCCAATGCTGTAATCCCGTAAATCAGCGGGAAAACCTAAAGCCTCGTTGGCCTCAACTGTATCTAAACCTTGATCCTGCAGCTCATAAGCCTTCATTTTTGCTCCTAAGCCTATGCCTCTGCCTTCCTGTCTTAGATACACAACTACTCCTTTGCCTTCTCTCTCTATGGCTTGTAAAGCCTTACCTAGCTGATCACCGCAATCACATCTTAAGGAGCCTAAAGCATCCCCTGTTAAGCACTCAGAGTGGACACGGACAAGGACAGGTTCTTCACCTCTGGGATTTCCTTTAACAATTGCCAAATGATCTTGTCCCGTTAATTTGTCCCTATAGGCATTAAGTTTAAATTGACCATATTTACTGGGCAAAGCAGCCTCTGCTATTTTTTCTACTAGCTGCTCATGTTTTTTGCGATAAGCAATTAAATCCTGAATACTGCCGATTTTTAGCTTAAACTCTTGAGCAAAAACTTCTAAATCTTTTAAGCGAGCCATGGTGCCATCTGCTTTAATGATTTCACAAATTACTCCCAAAGGTTTAAAACCTGCCAGCCTTGCTAAGTCAACTGCCGCCTCTGTATGCCCCGCTCTTTTCAGTACTCCTCCCTTTTTAGCCCGCAAAGGGAACACATGTCCAGGGCGTACAAAGTCTTCTGCCTGGGCCCTTTCATCCGCAGCGTGGAAAATAGTCTTGGCCCTGTCATAAGGTGAAATACCAGTAGTAGTTCCTTTTTTAAGATCTATGGAAACAGTAAAGGCAGTGTAAAAAGGATCCGTATTGCTATTGACCATTACAGGCAGCTTAAGTTCATTGGCCCTTTCTTCTTCCATAGGCAGGCAAACTAACCCTCTGCCATGAGTAATCATAAAGTTTATAGCTTCGGGGGTAACTGCTTCCGCAGCCATTAAAAGATCTCCTTCATTTTCTCGATCTTCATGGTCTACCATAATTACCATTTTCCCTTGTTTTAAATCAGCGATAATTTCTTCAATTGTGCTTAGCATCTAAATCACTCCTAATAACCTAGCTTAGTCAAGTAATCTATAGATAATTTGCTTTTTTGGTCCTTTAAGTTTGTTAGAAAATTAGCTAAATACTTAGCCATAAGGTCAGTTTCCAAATTTACCTTGTCCCCTTGACTCTTAAACTGCAAATTGGTCTCCTGAAAAGTGTGGGGAATCAAGGATACGGAAAATCCTTGGGCACTTACTGCTGCAACTGTAAGGCTGGTGCCATCTATGGCAATGGAGCCCTTAGGAATAATATAGGGCAGTAAATCAGAGGAAACATTAATTGCTAAAAGCACTGCATTTTCCTCTCTTTGCACTTTGCAGATTTCACCGCTGCCATCTATATGACCGCTGACAAAATGGCCGCCAAATCTGCCGTCGGCAGCTACAGCCCTTTCTAAATTAACTTTTTCCCCTAGCTTTAAACTTTCCAAAGTCGTTTTACGGTAAGTTTCCGGCATAACATCAGCAAAAAAAGCATTTTTTTCTAGCTTCGTAACCGTTAAACAAACTCCATTTACAGCAATGCTGTCGCCAACTTTAGTTCCCAAAAGTACTTTCTCAGCTTTAATTTTAAGGTAATTCTTGGCAGATGATCTTTTGTTGTCCACTACTTGGCCTAATTCCTCAATAATTCCTGTAAACATATTACCTCCTCAAATATCCAGTAATTAATAAATCCTCTCCGATACTTTCGTGGGATACACGGGTCAACTTGTAAGCTTGACTCATCAGCTTAATACCTTCCCCCTCTACAGGGGTTTTAGCCGCTTCTCCACCTAGGATTTTGGGAGCAATAAAGCAGCAAACTTTATCAGCAAGTCCTAGGCGAAAGAAAGATTCTAACACCTTTCCTCCTCCCTCAACTAAAATGCTGGTTAGTTCTTGCTTCCCTAAACTCTCAAGTAAATAATTTAAGTCTAAGGTTCCTCCCTGAATTGGCAGTTCCCAAATCTGTACCCCTTGCGCTGCTAAATTATTTTTCTTAATTTCATCTGCTTCCGGCCCGCAGCAAATAATAGTAGGAGCTTTGGAAGCTGTATTTAAAACATTAGCTTCTACCGGCGTACGTAAATGGGTATCTAAAATTATTCTCCAGGGGTCTTTCCCTCTACCATGGGGAAGCCTGGTAGTTAAAAAAGGGTTATCATTTAAGATAGTGTTCACACCTACAACTAGTGCGTCGGTACTATCCCTCCACTGGTGGACCAAAGCCCTGGATTTCTCATTGCTTACCCACTTTGAATCGTTATTAACAGTAGCGATTTTCCCATCTAAAGTCATGGCCCACTTTAAGGTTACAAAAGGCTTTTTGGTGCGTATATATTTGAAAAATACCTCGTTTAATTGTTCAGCTTCCTGACGCAAAACCCCAACTTGCACCTTAATTCCAGCTGCTTTCAGGAGTTCATATCCTTGGCCGTTAACTAGGGTATTTGGGTCTGCTACAGCACCAATGACTTCCCTCACACCAGATTGAATAATTTTCTCCACACAAGGAGGTGTTTTCCCAAAGTGGCAGCAGGGTTCTAGGGTTACATACAAGGTGCTGCCTTGAGCTTTTGTCCCCGCTTCCTGAAGTGCCAAAACTTCGGCATGAGGGGCTCCTGCCTGGTGATGATAGCCTTCTCCCACAATTTTTCCATCTTTGACAACTACAGCCCCTACCATGGGGTTGGGACTGGTTCTCCCCTTAGCTTTAACTGCTAAAGCTAAAGCTCTCTGCATAAACAAGTGGTGATTCATTTTTAACCTCCTTGAGCAAACTAAAAAACCCTTGGATGTATCTATCCAAGGGTTTAAAAATGCTAACTTTCAAGCTATAACTTTAAAAAATTTTCTAAAATCACTTAAAAATCGATGCAAAAATTTTTATAGCTCTTGTTAGTCACCTTCTTTCATCCAGACTTAACTGTCGGCTTCGGAACTTCCCCGAATCAACCTTTCGGCGCGCGGGCTTAGCTTGTACAAAGCATCACCGCCGGTGTGGAATCAAGGCTTTCGCCTTTAACCAACCCCTGAAGGTACAACATTATTTATTTGTCTATCCTTATCTAAAGGATACAATGTAAATATCTATTTTGCAAGAAGTAAAAACAATGAATTAATCATTTTGCTGTTCTAACTCAGCCAGCAATTCACTAACACTTTCACCTAAGACAGGATGAATTAAATTTGGTGCTAAGTCATTCAAAGGTTTTAAGGCAAACCAGCGTTCATGAAGATAGGGATGGGGTACTGTCAGCTGCTCTGTTTTAATAATTAAGTCATCGTAAAGTAAAATGTCCAAATCAATGGTTCTGGGCCCCCATTTAATCTTGCGAACCCTTTTTAATTCTTGCTCAATATTTAAACATAATTCCAATAATTTCAAAGGAGTTAAACTAGTTTCCACAGCTACAACAGCATTAAAAAAATTATCTTGCTCTGCATAACCGACAGGTTCTGTTTCATAGTTAGGGGAAATTTTGGTTACATCCACTTCTTCATGTCCATTAAGCATTTCAATGGCCCTTTTTATATTTGCCTGTTTGTCACCTAAATTTGAGCCTAAACCAATAAAAGCTACTGCCAACTAAAGCACCTACCTTCTGATCATGGCGTCAGTCATTTTAGCTACTCTACTCATTGCTCTAACGTCATGGATTCTAATAATATCAGCCCCTTTAGCAATTCCTACTGCCACTGAGGCCGCTGTCCCCTCAACCCGTTCCTCTACGGGAAGGTCTAAAACTTTGCCAATCATCGACTTTCTGGAAGTTCCCAACAATAAAGGATATCCTAAGACCTTAAACTTTTGCAATTGATGCATAACTTCTAAATTGTGTTCTAGTGTCTTGCCAAAACCAATGCCCGGATCAATTATAATATTCTGATCCTCTACTCCCTCTGCTTTGGCAATGTCTATACACTCTTGCAGCTCAGCAAGGATGTCCGGAATTAGCTGGTTATAAACAGCTTCTTTTTTATTATGCATTAAGCAAATGGGAACATGGTAGCAAGCCGCCACATGAGCCATCTCCGGATCTGCTTTGCAACCCCAAATATCGTTGAGCATATTAGCTCCCGCTTCGATAGCTTGTCTTGCTACTTCGGCCTTATATGTATCAATAGAAATAGGAACTTCAGTGACCTCACGCAGGGCTTTAATTACGGGAAGGACACGTCTTAATTCTTCTTCGGCACTTACAGGTTCAAAATTTGGTCTTGTCGATTCTCCACCTATATCGATGATATCGGCACCCGCCGCCACCATTTCTTGTCCATGTTGAACAGCTTTTTCCAAATCAAAAAACATATTTCCGTCAGAAAAGGAATCAGGTGTAAAATTTAAAATACCCATAATAATGGTTCTTTTTCCGAGATCGAATTTGCTTTTTCCAACCTGCAGAGTTTTCATTTTGAGCATCGCATCCTTAACAAGAATTTATATTAATATTTTAAATGGAAATAACAAAATTCTCAAACAATTTTCGTAAGATTAATCTATAGGAAGTGTAAAATGGATAGTTGTTCCCCGGCCTAGCTCACTAGAAACACCTATTTTTCCACCGTGGCTTTCAATTATATGTTTGACAATGGAAAGCCCCAAACCAGTCCCGCCTAACTCCCTAGAACGGGCTTTATCAACTCGGTAAAAACGTTCAAAGATCCTTGGCAAATCTTTTTTGGGAATGCCTTGGCCACTGTCCTTAACTTCGATCATCAATTCATTGTCTTTAAGCATTGCTTTAACTTCAATCACACCATCCTTAGATGTATATTTAATGGAGTTATCAATTAAATTAATCAAAACTTGGTGGAGCCAGTCTCTATCCCCGTAGACTTTGGGCAAATCCGCAGGCAAATTCTCTTTAAAAAATATACCCTTCTCCCGTAATTGTTTACTAAATTCAGTTTGTACTTGATCTACTAAAGATTTTAGCTCAAAAGGATGTATGTCCATTTTAATTTTCTTAGACTCAATCCGAGCTAAATCTAAAAGATCCTTCACTAAACGATCTAGCCTTTCAGCTTCCCGATTAATAATCTGCACAAACCTCTGCCGCAAGTCAGCATCCTCCAAGGCCCCGTCTAGCAAAGTTTCAGCAAATCCTTTAATGGCAGTTAAAGGAGAACGCAGCTCATGGGAAGCATTTGCGACAAATTCAACCCTCATTTGTTCTAATTGGCGCAATGAGGTAATATCGTGCAATACAATTAATACTTCCTGTTTGTTTCTTTCCCTAGGCAGTGGTACGAAATAGGCTAAGAATGATTTTTCCTCCGGTAAAATAGTTTGCAAATCGGTAGTTAAAACCTCACCTGCTGCTAAAGCTTCTCTGGCTTTTTCATCTAAATGATAATGGTGAGTAGCACTTAAATTATGTCTGCCTAAAACTTTGCGGGCTTCCACACCAAAAATTTCGGCTGCCTTAGGATTAATCAGCAGTATTTCCCCTTCTCGATTAAGCAAAATAACTCCGCTGACAATATAATTAACTACTGTTTCCATCCGGTTTTTTTCGAAGGAGAGTTCAGCTACTTTTTCTTGTAAAGAAGCAGCCATATCATTAATATTCAAAGCTAGTTGGCCTATTTCATCATCGGAACGATAATTTATCTTGAAATTAAAATCTCCTGTGGCCATTCTTTTCGCTGCTAAAGTTATTTCTTTAAGGGGGATAGATAACCACCTGGCAAAAATAAAGCTCAAGACAAGAGCGGTCAGGGTTGCAAAAAAGATACTAAAGGATAAGATCCGATTCATAGCCGCAGGAACACGATAGGCCTTGGACAAAGGGATTGCTAAACGAATTATTCCTTTCAGCTGATTGTGGCCTTGAAATGTCTTAGCTATGTACAGTAAATTTTCCTTTTGAGTAAAGCTATAGCGGGTTTCTACTCCCAACCCCTTTTGTAAAGCAGTTTGTACTTCCGGACGATGTAAATGGTTTTCCATTTTCCGGTAATCGGCTGCAGAATCTGCCAGGACACGGCCTTGAGGAGAAATAATGGTTACTCTAGCACCGGTTTTTTGTCCTAACTCCAGCACCAGCTTGTTTAATTCCTGGGGAGTATTTTCAATTTTTCCTACCAAGGTGCTCGTAACTTCAGCTTCTGTAATCATTTCCTGCTTCAACTTTTCCCTGCTGTAATCTCTTAGGGAATATTCTAACAATCCAGCCGTCATAGCCACAATGACCAAAATCAAAAACAAGTAGGTGACAGTCAACTTAGTGCGAATGCTTTTCAAAATAGATCTTTCTCCCTAAATTTATACCCGATGCCTCGTACTGTTATAATGTATTGTGGATTGGCAGGGTCTGGTTCGATTTTTTCCCGCAAATGTCGAATGTGGACATCAATGTTTCTAGCATCGCCAAAGTAGTCTATTCCCCATACAGTTTCTAGTAAATATTCCCGGCTAAAAACCCTGCCTGGAGATTGGAGCATTAATTCCAACAAACGATATTCCGTTAAGGTCAGTTCTATTTCCTGCCCTTTAACCAGTACCTTATGTTGTTCAGGCAAAATAGTCAACCCCCGAAGGGCAATCCCCTGCTCCTTGGCTTCTAATTTACTTTCGTCTACCCGCCGCAAAATTGCTTTGACTCTAGCAATTAATTCTCTGGGGCTAAAGGGTTTAGTCAAATAATCATCTGCACCTAGCTCTAGACCTAACACCCGATCAAATTCTTCCACCCGAGCACTGAGCATTAAAATTGGAACTTGGCTTTGTTGGCGTATCCTTCGGCAAACCTCTAAACCATCTACCCCGGGAAGCATAATATCCAAGATTATTAAAGCAAAATTTTCTTTTTTGACTTTTTCTAGTGCTTCATTACCTGTTGCCGCCTCTTCAACGCAGAAATTAGCATTTTCCAAGTTAAACTTAACTAATTCTACAATGCTAGGTTCGTCATCTACTACAAGTATTTTTTGACCCATGTTACCCCCCCATTTATTTTTGACCATTAACAATTTTCGTAACCCAATTGAGAATTTTATTTTTTACTCAGTTACCCAATTCTATTTTAAAATTACTCCTTCCTTCAAAAGTTTTAGAGAAAAGGCAATTAGTTATTGTCACAACCAATTGCCTTTTCATTAGTACTTCTCTCTTTTGCTTACTCTCCAAGCTAGTAAAATCCCCGCTAAAACAATTAAAATTACGCTAACCACTTGAGCCGCTCGCAAAGGGCCCAGCATTAAACTATCTGTCCTTAATCCCTCAATCCAAAAACGCCCTAGAGAGTACAAAGCTAAATAGCTTAAAAAAATAGTTCCAGCAGGAAGTTTACGTCGGCTGAACCAAAGTAAAAAGATAAATACAGCTAAATTCCAAAGGGATTCATAAAGGAAAGTAGGATGATGATATGCTCCTCCAATATACATGCCCTTTTGAATAAAATCAGGAAAATGGCTAATAAACTCTAAGGAAACAACCCCTCCATAGGCCTCCTGGTTAAAAAAATTGCCCCAACGGCCAATTGCTTGCCCTAAAATTAAACTAGGAGCAATAATATCTGCCATCTGCCAAAAATTTAACTTTTGACTTCTTATGTAAAGATAACCTGCTAACACCCCTCCTAGCAATCCACCGTGAATAGCCAGCCCCCCATGCCATACAGCTATTACCTCCAAAAGACCATTTTGGACATATTCAGGCCAATTGAAAATAACATAATAGAGCCGCGCCCCAAATAAGGCCGATGGCACTGCAATCAAAATCAAATTTAAAATATGTTCCGGATTAATTCCCCGTTTAGTAGCTCTCCGATAAGCTAGAATAGTTCCCAGGCCTAAAGCCAAGCTAATTAAAATACCATACCAGCGAATGGTTAAAGGCCCTATTTCAATTGCAACTGGACTCATTTTTCCACCTCTTTGCAGTTTATTATGGTACAAGCTAATTTTAAAGTCAAGAAAATGAGAGCCAAGCTTTGTAATTAATACCTCTTTTTGCTTTCCATTAGCCAATAGCAGCTAAGCTTAACTGCTTTTACTTCTTAACTAATTACTTATTGACTACCTCTACAGTTCCTCCGGCTTTAGTAATACTATCTACTATTGCTGCGAAGGATCCATTATCTCCACTAAAATAGTTCCCGGCAGTTGAGGACAGGTTTCTTGCTGTTGAACAACAGGCGCCGTACTTCTTTCATTAATATTTTTAATATTTTTGAAAAATGGACCATTAACATTTTGGACAGTTGTCATTTCGCTTCCTCGCTTTCGTTTTTTTTATAGTATATTTTATAATCTTTAAGGAAATATGTTACAACAGAGGAAAATTATTTATTACCCTGTAGGTAAAATTTCTTGCATTTTTTTCTAAAAGTTACAAAAGATATAAAAAAATGATAGCTTGGTGATAAATTTGCCTTCAAATAACGAACAGCCAAAAAAACAAACTCTATTTCAAAAGGTGCTTTCTTTTTTAGCCTATAAGCCTCCTACTAACAGTGGATTCATTCTCGAGGAACTTCCCAACGAAAGCGACCAAAGAGTCAGTCCAGAAGAGAGAGAGAATTTAGATTATGGTGGTTCCCAGGGAAACTTAGAGAATACAAACGACAATGAGAAAGGCCCGAAACGGCCCATTCGAGCCAAGGAATGGCGGCGGGTAAAAGATATAGGTAAAAAACAGCAACAGCCATGGAAAAAAGAAAAACAACAGCCAAAGCAAGAGGATCAGCAACGGCCGAAAAAGCAGACCCAGGATGAAATTTCAGTGGATATTGATGTAAGTTTAGAAATCTTAAAAAGAGAATTTAGCATCCCGGGAAATGCCGATGTAGTAATTAGGGAGTTTAAAATTAATAAACAAATTAAAGCTTTTGTGATTTATATCGATGGCATGGCAGACCGAAATACAATTAATGATTTTATTTTACGCCAGCTGATGGATGCGGAATTATTTAAAGATTATCAGGGTGAAAACGTTATCCGGTATATTAATGATAATGTTTTGCCTGTAAGTCAAGCGAAAAAACTCCTAAACTACCAAGATGCTATTACCCAAGTTTTAATGGGAGTGACGGTACTTTTCGTAGATGGCTACACTTGTTGTCTGGCTATTGAAAGTCGGGGCTTTGAAAAAAGGGGAATTGATAAACCTTCTACGGAATCCGTAGTCAGAGGTTCACAAGAGGCATTCACAGAAGCTCTAAAAACAAATACTACTCAAATCAGAAGAATTATTAAAAATAAAAACCTTGTCAACGAATTTATGTCTGTAGGTCGAGAAAATAACTGTTTAGTTTCCATTATGTACATTAGAGGCATTGCCAACCCAGACATAGTTAAAGAAATAAAGCGGAGAATTAAAAGCATTAAAACCGACTTTATTGGCGGCGACGGCATGCTGGAACAACTCATTGAAGATGATCCGTTTGGCTTGACCCCTCAGGTCTTGACAACGGAGCGGCCTGATAGAACTGCCTCCCATCTATTGGAAGGTAAAGTGGCAGTCATTGTGGAAGGCACACCATTTGCAATGGTCATGCCCATCACTTTTTTATCGCTGATGCATTCCCCGGAAGATTCCTTTTTACGCTGGCAGTACGGCTCTGCACTACGTATGGTCCGAATTATAGGTTTACTGGTCGCATTGCTGACTCCAGGCATGTATATTGCTTTAGTTAATTACCATCAGCAGATGATTCCAACAGACCTTGTATTTTCTATTGCCAAATCAAGAGAGGCAGTACCTTTTCCAACAGTCATTGAGGTATTGCTCATGGAATTTTCCTTTGAATTAATTCGGGAAGCAGGTCTGCGGATGCCCAGTTTAATCGGCAATACACTAGGTATTATTGGAGCTTTAATTTTAGGCCAGGCAGCCGTTGGTGCTGGAATTGTCAGCCCTATTTTAATTATTGTCGTAGCACTAACAGGCCTGGGAAGCTTTACTATTCCCAACTATTCTTTAGCTTTTGCCGCCCGAATCATTCGCTTTGTTTTTATCTTTCTAGGCAGCATCTTGGGATTTTTTGGCATTGCTGCCGGTTTAGTAGCTGCTTTTTCTATTTCTTCCGGCCGGAGAAATTTTGGAGTGCCTTTCTTCACCCCTGGCTGGCCTAAGGCCAAAAGCAGTTCTGACTTAATTATTCGTTACCCTATTTGGAAACAGGAAAATAGACCTGATCATATTAATCCTATTAATAAGCGGCGGCAGCCAAAAATTTCTCGAGGCTGGATCCAGACTGAGCCTCCAGAAGGGCAAAAGGAGTAGGTACAATGCTTAAAGAAGGAAAAGTTGGAGTTTACGACACTATCTGTCTTCTAACGATTATGATTTCCTCTAAAGTTTTATTTAGCAGCGCACGTAATGTTGTAGAAATAGCCGGAGGTGCTTCTTGGCTTCTAACAACGGTTTCCTCCTTAACGGCTTTACTAGGTTTTCTAATCTATTATCAACTGATTAAACGATTTCCGGGCCTAGAGTTAAATGAAATTTTAGAAATAGTTTTTGGAACTATTCTTGGTAAAATACTTTCTTTTGTACTTTGTCTATTGTTTTTCTATAATTCTACCTTATTTATCAGGGAATTTGTTGAAGCCATTAAAATTTATGAGTATCCGATGACACCTCCTAGTTTTATTATGCTTTTTTTCATCCTAGCCTTAATAGCTGCACTCTACCATGGCTTAGAAGGTCTAACAAGAACTGCCAGCTTTTTCTTTTTATATATATTGGCAGGTATCGCAATGCTCCTTGCCCTGGGAATTTATCTTTATCGTTTGTCAAATTTATACCCCCTACTAGGCTATGGTCTGGGAGAAATTATTTTTCATGGTATTGAACGCAGTTCTGTCTACGGAGATGTACTGCTTTTAACCATTGTTTTAAAATCATTGCAAGGGCAAGAGCATTTTAAAAAAATTGGGGTTATCTCTATTCTTCTTTCGGGACTAATTATTGCAATTTGTTTTTTGTGCTACTCCTTGGCCTTTCCCTATTTCGTAGGTTTAGAGAACACCATACCTTTATTAGGTCTAGCACGAACTATTGCCTATGGCAACTTTTTTCAAAGATTTGAATCAATTTTTATTTTTGTGTGGAGTATCAGCGCCATTATAGCTACAGGTGCCAATTTGTATGCCGCTCTTAGCATCTACTGTAAAACATTAAGAATTAGCGATTTTCGGACGCTGCTGCCGCCCCTTTGCATCTTATTATTTGCCGTAGCATTTCTGCATGCTGACCTTTCTAATGTAGCTTATATTTATGTCTCATTTTTTAGATTTTATGGGGGTATTATTTATTTTGGCATACCGCTGTTGACACTGCTGGTAGCTCTAATGCGGGGGAAAAAGAAAAAGGTGGCTCAACAAAATGCGTAAAATAGCTTTGCTTTTATGTCTTTGCCTGCTTCTAACTATTTTACCCTCTGGCTGCTATGACCAAAGAGAGGTTAATGAAATGGCCTATGTAATTGCTATGGGTTTAGACGTAGGTGTAAAAAATAAATTGCGGCTTACTTTGCAAATAGCTAATATGGGGCAAGCCCCAAATGGAGGCATGGAACAAGGCAGCAGTCAAGTAGGGCCTGCTAATACAACCATCATCACTGTAGATTGTCCTTCGGTTTTTACAGGCTTAAATCTAGCCAATGTGGCCTCTTCCCGGCAAATTAATTTAATGCATAGTAAATTAATTGTCTTTTCGGAAAAACTAGCCCGCAGCGGAGATATAAATAAATATGCAGGGGCTATGCTGCGCTATCTGGAAATGCGGCGGATTATGAACGTAGTGGTTTCTAAAGGAGATGCTGAAACCTTTTTAAAAGAAAATAACTTTTTTATTGGTCAGGATCCTGTAAAGGATATATTTTTAATGATTAAGCAAGGTGCTTATTCCGGTTTTTACCCTCAGGTAACTTTAAACGACTTTTATAACGATCTTAAATCAACCTTAGAAGAGCCTTATGCTACCTTGGCCGGTGTAAACAATTTAAAAGAATTAGACACTAAGGAAATGAAAAATATGCAAAGTGAAATACACGAAGGGGATTATATTGCTGGGAAAACACCTCGGCGAAGCGGCAAAAAAAGTGAATATTTCGGCATGGCCGTTTTTCGGTCCGGCACAATGGTAGGAGAATTAACGGGAGAAGAGGCAAGAATTTTTCAATTCTTAAATGGCAAATTTGAATATGGTTTTTATACCATAAATGACCCTCAGAAACCGAATAACATTATCGCTTTAGCACTTCAGACTGGCAGAACGCCCAAAGTTAGCGTTGATTTACGTGGAGAAGTACCAAAAATAAAAGTTGAAGTGGATTTAGAAGGTTCCATCGCCTCGATTCAAAGCAGAATCAATTATGAAAACCCAAAATTAAAAAAACAATTGGAAAAAGCTTTTGAACAAGAAGTTAAAAGAAAAATGAATCAACTACTTTATAAATGTCAGCATGAGTACCGCTCAGATATTTTTGGTTTTGCCAGAGCAGCTGTCTGGCAGTTTGCTACTATCCCCGATTGGCAAAATTACAATTGGTCAGCAAGATTTCCTGATGCGGAAATTACAGCTTCTGTTAATTTCCATATTCGTCGTACAGGAATGATCCTAAAATCGGCTCCTTTAAACTAAGAATAAAGTTTGATAAGGCTAGGGGGCCTTTCGGCCCTTTAGTATATTCTCAATCTTACGCAACACCTGGTAGTAGGAGGTAAACATACATGGTATTTTTTGGATATATATTGGTTATAGCCGTAGTTCTTCATACCTTAAGTTATGCTAAATTTAATTTAGACAAAGGAAATAAATTAGCAGCCTTTGGTGTTTCTCTGATTGCTCTTTTAGCCTTAATTCTGCCTATTTACATCGGCATTATACTTAGCTAAAAATCTATTTATGAGCCTAGGAGCGGCTTCTTTTTATTCTCATATAACGCACGATTAGTTCGTCTAGTTCGCAGCTTTTTTGATATATCTCCTGATCTAACAAACCTCTCTGGGAATTAATTGCCATTCTGGTCAATTCATCAGACTTAGACTTAATTCTTTTATACAGATAACAATCTGCACCCATTTTTTTCACATCTCCCCCTCCAACCCCTATATATTGTGGTGTACTCTGACCCTTGACAACTATATATTGTGTTTTATAGTATACTTCGACATCATTGGAAAATAACCTGCTAAATTTTACCGTTTATTTAAAATTTCTTACATTTTTCTGTAAAATAACTAAGAAAGCCGGTACTTAAGGTAATTTATGTAAACAGGAAACTTTTACTCGCCTTCCTCATAACTTATTACTAGATTACAAAGGAGCTTAATATGTACAATATTGTAGGAGGTTGCCTTAATGAGTATGAATTTTGATAACTTGTTTGCCCAAGCAAATCAATTTAAGGAAAACATGGCCCAAGCCAAAAGAACTTTGGCTGTTAAAACCACGGAAGTAAAAGGCGGACAAGGTGCTGTAAGTGTCATTATTAATGGGTTAGGGGAAATTAAAGAAATACGCTTATCTCCTAATGCCATGTCCACCCTGGGACGAGAAAAATTGCAAAGAGTCCTTACGGAAACAGTCAACGCAGCATTTGCCCGCTCCAAGGATTTTGCTGGGAAAACAATGTCTGAGCTAACAGGTATCGATATCAATAGCCTGTCTAATTTATTTTAAGATTCCCCATCTTGCCCTTAAAAGGGCTTTTTTTTATTAGTTCACCCTTTTCCCACCCTCTGAATATTAATATACCAGTAAAACTTTTTTTATGATTAAGAGGGTGAGTAAATGGATCTTTTAGATAGACTTTTGAAAAAAACCCGTTATGACCTAATGAATATTTCCTCTAATATCGTAGGTGTAGGCAAGGGATTTAAAACAATCCACGGGGAAACAACAAATAAAGGATCTGTTGTAGTATTAGTGAATAAGAAACTGCCTCCTGAGGCACTAAGCAAGCGGGAAAAAGTTCCTGCCAAAATATATGATGTGGAAACAGATGTAATTGAGGTAGGGGATATTCGTCTTTTAGGACATACGGATTACATGCGCCCGGCACCTCCTGGTGTCAGCATCGGCCACTATAAAATTACAGCAGGTACTTTTGGAGCAGTGGTGAAAGACAAAGCTACTAAAAAAACCTTGCTGCTTTCTAATAACCATGTTTTTGCCAATAGCTCTAATGGCAGAGATGGGCGCTGCAGAATTGGAGACCCTATTTATCAACCAGGTCCGTACGATGGAGGAACCAAAGACCAGTTAATTGGTTACTTAGAAAGATTTATACCTATTTCCCGAGAATACACCCAAGCTGCCTGTCCCAAAGCTGCAGCTTTAGAGAGGGTAGGCAACAAAATATTACACAGCGTTAAACCAAACTATCGAATGTCCCTGTTTAAAAAATCATCTGTTTGTAATTTAGTAGATGCGGCTGTAGCCCGGCCTATTTCTTATGATGCGATTACGCCAAAAATCTTGGATATTGGGTATGTTCGGGGTGTGAAAGAAATTAGTTTAGGAATGAAGGTTAAAAAAAGTGGGCGTTCAAGCGGCTTTAATACAGGAATGGTGAGAGTTTTATCAACTACTCTAAAGGTTTCTTTAGGAGAAAACGACAATGTTTACTTCACCGATCAGGTTATAGCCGGCCCTATGGCTAGCCCTGGAGACAGCGGCGCCTTAGTTTTAGATGAAAATAACTACGCTGTGGGATTACTCTTTGCCGGCTCAGAGTCAGCAACTATTATTAACCGCATTCAAAATGTTATGGATTTATTAAAAGTAGAATTTTAGGGTTGAAAATTTTTAATCAAAAGGTAAGCACATATTGTTTTAATATGTTTGCTTACCTTTTGTTACATCTAAAGAACTAAATTCCCCCCTGGCTGCTGCATAACTTTAAGGATGTTTTCCTCATCGCCATTAAGGGCGTTAATATAGATTAAATACTGCTCTTGTCTTAAGACGCCTTTAACTTCATATGTAAAAACTTCTTTTCCGTTTTCCAAAGGAATTATAGCCTGGCGCATACTTTCTACAACTACATTAGGATTGATTCTTGCTTTAACATCTCTTTCTGTGAGTTTCGCCTTAGGAATTTTTCTTGCGTGGTGTGCCATTAAATAGCTAAAGGATTCAAAACCTACTATTTCGCCGTTATCTAAAGCAACCTTAACTTTTAATTGGTCGGGGTAAATAACCACATTGTCTTGACAGTAAACGTAGGTAATAACTAAAGAATTATCTTGGGTAATCCTATATGTAGGAAGCATATACTGATAACCATTTTCCTTTAGAAATTGGTTTGCTTTATCCTCAGCCTCTTCCAGAGAAATTTTTTTACTGCCTATTGTCCGGTTATTAAGAACAGTAATTATATGTCCGCCTTTTTTGCTGACATCAACACTAATCAATCCCTTTGATTGATTAGGGTTTAAGATAAAGTTAAAGGCTGGAATTTTGCCATTAACTTGACTTGTTCTAATAATTCTATAATTTTGTTCCTTGGAAAAGGACAGAAACTTTTGAGCTTCTGCTGCAGCTTCTGAGGATACTAGGTTTTTTCCACTTAAACCTAATGGCTTTTTTAATTCCAGGTGATCCGAAAAGGGTCCATCATATATTAAGGTAGGCAAACCTTGAATGCGTTTTTCAATATCCACAAAATTTGCTAAATCCTTCTTGGGAGCAGCCTGGGCACTTTTGAGCCAATCAGTGTTTACGGCTGCATCTGTCCACCGAAAACCATCCTGATTAAAATTCGTTTCAATTTCATGTAAGTTTTCACTTAAACGTCCTGTTTCATCGTAAAAGTATTTCAACTTTTCATAATCCTTATTGCTTAGCTGCCTGCCATTGGCTTCTGCTCTAGCCAAAGTAAAACAATAATCTCCTAATTGATTGAGGAACTTACGGGTAGAAGCCATATTCACTTCTGTAATAGGCAACGCGGCCAATGAATTTTGGGCATCGGCAGCTCTATTCCAGATTTCTGTTAAGTAAAGAATATTGTGCTTTGGGGAACCGGAAATAAGACTTTTACCCAGTAATATTCTACTTTGCTCAACATGACTGACCAAATTGTAAAAATTATTTTGATAACCAGCTTCTAAAGCATAGGATAGCCTCTGTTTGCCGGCTCTTTCCCAGTTGCCCCAGGCAAATAAGCCAATTACAAAAAGAGTTAATAGACCAATATAAAGTAGTTTACGCATAAATGCTTCCTCCTAAATAATCTTAGATACCAAAAACATGGTTGCCAATTTGACGTATTATCTTCCGTGTCCAAATCCAACTGCTTACTTGCTTATAAGGGTTCCAAAAATATAGTGCCCCGTAGGTTGGATCCCAACCATTTAAAGCATCAATAGCTGCTTTTCTCGCTGTAGCCAAATTGGCAGTTCTCCAAATTAGCCCATTAGTTACACTTTCAAAAGCATGGGGCTGATAAATAACACCACTAATCGTATTGGGAAAAGAGGCGTTGCGTACCCGGTTTAACATTACAGCTGCTACAGCAACCTGTCCTTCATAGGGCTCACCTGTAGCTTCACCAGCTACAAGTCTCGTCAATAAGTTAACCTCATCAGCTCTTCTTACTAAGGACCATTCTCCTTGAGTAGGTAATGCTTCCTCCTCCAGGGGTTCAGGATCGGGAATAGATGATACTTCAAATTTAGCCCCCAGCAATTGTGGAATATCCTGTGGCTGTACTAGAGCCAGCTGACGCAAAGACACTACTGTTAACGCTAAAACTACCGCCAGCAAAATCCTTTTGCTAAAAATATTATTCAAGCCTATTCACCTCTAATAAATGTTAGTACTTTTTCTTCTGTTTATTTTGGTTTAGATGGCAATAAATTATTCCTTTGCTAACCTTAGTAACAGCAAAATATTATCCAACATAATATGCAATAGAGGCCTAAAGGAAAGGAGGCAAATTTATTCATGAATTTTAACGAGGATTTACTTGCCTTGCTGCAAAGTGCTCAGCCATTTTTAGGAGGAACAGGACAAAGAATTGTTGATTTAACTAATAACTTATACGAGCTGTTTAATAGCTCACCCGCTCAAAACGCTCTACAAACACTCTCTGCAATAAAAAGTACAACCAGGGCTAATGCTTTATCCTTAGGGGATAGCCTAAGAGGGGAAAATCGGCATCATCATAATCTACTAGCTCTTTTCATGCTGGTCATACTGCTCTTTCTTTCGGAAAATCCTTTAAAAAGAATTACTAAGGGTTTTTCTGTAGAGCAGCTAGAAAAAGAAGATGATGAGCAATTTGCTGAAGTGGAAAAAGAAGAGGAAGAAGACAATAAAGCAGAAGATTACGAAGAATTTACAGAACACAACGACTTCTAAGAAACCAGCCGCTAAATCATTATTAAAAGTTTAGCGGCTGGCGTAATTATTTTCTGCATCAAGGAATATATTATTCTAGGCTATTTCCGATGAAAGGGGGAGAACTTTTTGGATAAAGGGAGAGAAGATGAAGTCGATATATTTACCGGCATATTTAATTTACTGGATCGCTATCCTCATTTTACTGCTGATCACCTTTTAGGGCTACTAAGCCTCTTAACACTTTTTAACATAACAAATCTACTTAAACCTGTTACATTACGGCTGCCAAAATCCGAACTAACACAAACGATGGCTGCCAATGCTTTAGATGGCAACCTGATGCAAACTCTAACGGGACTTTTACATAACAAAAATCACGGAGGAGGAATAAATACAGGAGATATTGCCAGCTTACTTACTAAAAATCCTACCGCTTTAATGTCCTTAATGAACATGCTCAGCACTTTAAAAGAAAAAAATCCTACTAAAAATGAAAATCAAAATGTCAAAAAAATTGTTCATGAAGAAAGCAAAAGCATTGCTAACAAAGATAAAAATAATCCATAAAAGCCGTACTTTTAGTACGGCTTTTATTCTTTAATCTAAATTCATCTAATTAATTGACTAGACTAATTCCATTGACAAATTAATATAAAAAGAATGAGTATAATTAAAAAGTTGTTGCCACATCCTTTGTTTTTATTGTGCTTATGGTATTCGTGACAATTTCGCTCATGATGTCCGCACTGATCATCCTGGTCACTATAATCATGATGTCTTTGGCTTAAACCTTCCACTTCGAATCCTTCACATTCAACTTTTTCTTCTTCTATCTCTTGTTCAAAAATACCCTCCATATCGCTCATTTCCTACTCCTCCTAACCTTTATTGGACTAATATATTTTATGCAGCTCCTTATAGGAGGTAACAGCCAAATAAAACCATTACGCTAGAAAAGCCGCAAACATTAGCGGCTTTTCTATTATCCTTTAGTGCCAGAGGCACCGCAGGGGATTTTTATCCAAGTATTAACCTGTAAATTATTTGGTTCTATACCAGGGTTCTGTGCCACTATAGCTTCCACAGTTGTATTGTAACGTTGTGCTAGTTTATACAAAGTATCTCCAGGCTGAATGCGGTAATAACAGAAGCTGTGGCTTGGTTTTCCCGGTTCAGGTTTAAGTGTTCCCTCAGGAGTTGGTGTACCTGTTGGCTTAATTGGCTTTTCCTTACCTGGTTTAGGCTTTTTAGTTGGTGCAGGTGTAACTGTTGGTGTTGGTGTTGGTGTTGGCGTTGGCGTTGGCGTTGGCATTGGTGTAGGTGCTAATGTTGGTGTAGGAGTAGGTGTAGCTGTAGGTACTGGTGTTTCTGTAGGGCATGGTAATTCAGGCTCTTCTTCATTTTCTTCCAGGGTAACGTCAACTACAACTACCTCTTCTTTCGTTTCCGTAACTTTCACCTCTACATCTAAGACGGCCATTTGTTGCCAAGGGTATTCTTCCGGTGTGAAATGGCGGCCATGAAGGCATTCCTCATCATAGTTTGGCGGGCTTAAATCAATGTCTTCAATATCGCAATTTATATCAAAATTCATTCCAGGTTCAGCGTCGAATATGTCTATGGTAGTAGAAAATGGTTCTTTAACTGCTTTTCTCCAGACAGCATTGTCGCATAATCCTACATAAGAAATATGCTTGCATAAATTTCCTTGAACTGTTGCTTGACCTTGCCTTAGCCTTGATTCTTTCCTGTTAAAATTAGCCTGAGCATCAATACCTATTATTCTTTGAACCGGCTGATCAAAACAAATTTCATTCTGTACAGTTACTTTGGATCTTCCCCTACCAACTATATTTTCGCATTTCAAGATATCCCTTTCAACTTTTAGGTGAGGGCCTTCTACATCTTTAATATATTCTAAATCCAGGTCTTCTGTTACCTTTACTTTAACTTTTATTTCCGCTTCCTGGGTAGCTTCATCCTCCATGCCAGTTTTTAACTCAACTTTAGCCGATTCTACAATGGCATCAACCATTACTTCCATGGCCTCTGTAACTCCCGGCAAGTCAAAAACTACTTCCCATTCTTCATCTACACTAGTTTCAAACATTTTTTGGCTGTCTTTTTCCACATAAAAAATTTGCTTATGTAAGACACCTGCAACTTCTACCTGATCGGTCATAATCTCAGTTTCAATATCTGTAATCTTGGCTTGCACATCTTTAATCATTTCCACCTGACGGGGAAACTCTAAATCTGTGTTTAACTCAAATCTCTTTTCTCCCTGACCAGTAATATTGTGAATAGTTAATTGCCCTTTGACCACATGCATCTCTTTATTATTGGACATCATTACATCTGTTACAATATCCATTTCCGTTGTCCGAGTAGCTTTAGAATACAACTCTAAAGTAATATCCTGACTCCAAACATCAGGTTTATTATGTTTACCAGTACTTTCTTCTGCCTGTGTAACAGCATTCACCATACCTTCACAAGCAATTGTATCTTCGGGCCTAACTCCCGGCATTTCAATAGTGCAAGTGAAAGACTCTTCCATAGGCAGATCATAAACCCCACCTGCCTCGTACTCAACTCCTTCAAAGCACCCATCCATTGCAGCTACCCAGGTAATTTGTTTATACAGCTGGCCCCTTATTACTCCTGTATCATAGTCAGACTGTGCTTCCAAATTCTTAACATCAATATGTACATCTTTAATTTTTTTTACTTCTACGGGAAATTCCATTGTATTGGTTAAATTCACATGATTTGTACTATTTCTCACAACTGATTCGGCACAAACTCTTCTCTTTACAACCTCTAAGTTATCTGCCAAAGATAGCTCCTCCTCTCCCAAATGTTTCATAATAATATATGCAAAAAAAAGGGAAAAGTGCTATTTATTTTTTAATTTCAAAATTCATTTTTTATTTTTAAACTACTATGAAAAATAATACTTTATTGGTATGCTTTAACTATAGATCTTTATCAGCACAATAAACATGGGGGTGGGACAATGGGAGATGCAATTTTTAAGCAAAAAAGCGGTATTTTAGGTGTGGGAATTGCGGCACCTTGCGGGATTATTACTCCTGAACAATTAATTGGCTTAGGAACCCTGAGTAAGAAAGTAAAAAGTTTAGGAAGTAAATTAACTACTAGACAGACAATTATTTTTTTAATTAAAGAGGAAAAACTTAAGGATTTCCAGGCAGGTGTTCAAGAGCTTGGCTTACGGATTGGCTCCTTTGGTGAAGTTATTCGCAATGTAAAAAGCTGCGCAGGTGGGGAACAGTTTTGCTTACGAAGTTTAACAGACGTCTTTAAGTTAGCAACTGAACTTCAAGAAATATATATGGACCAAAAGGTGCCTCATGATTTTAAAATTTCCGTAGCAGGGTGCCAACGAGGCTGCACTGACCCGCTCTGTGCCGATTACGGCATTATTGCTACCGGGCCTGATACCTATAGTATTTATTTAGGAGGGCGAGGAGGAAGCAGGCAGCCGGAACATGGAACTTTACTCTGTTCGGAAGTTAATGTCCAGGGTGTAAAAGCTGTACTGGACTTTGTCCTGGATAAATACCGTTCTTTAGGTCAGCCCAAAGAACGAATTTGTAAAACCATTGGAAGAATAGGAATAGAACAGTTTACGCCTGATAATGAGTTCTTAAATAAATATCAACCTGAAGATAGTGATAACGATTTTCTACAATTTTTAGGAAGGTGAGAGTCAAATGTCTGCAAGTAATATAGATATCGCTAAGATTAATCAAGTTGTGCAGAAATGCTGTAAAACCACAGAAGAGTGCTCCAAATGTGCCCAGGGAAAATGTCTGATTGGTTTTGCTAAAATAGCGCTGGAATATGCTGAAAAGAAAAATGTTGTGAGCATTGCTAAAGGAGGCAGCTTAGTTCCAACGGGAGATTACAAAATTTATTACCAAGAGGATCTAATAAACGCATTAGTGGAGGTTCTAAGCCAATGCCAAGATTGTCAAGATAACCATGAAAACGATTGTATCATTAATATAATCCGCATGTCCTTAGAAACAGCCCTCCTAGGAGAAAACATTCCCTACGAAGGAAGTGCCTTTGGCTACTTAATGCAAGTATTGAAAAAGGATAGCACTATTGGGCAAAAGCTCTTGGATAAGTTCAAAAATAAATAACTTTAGTCAGATCGAGTAAGGTAAAGCCGAAGTAATTTGCTTCGGCTTTATCCTTCTCACAGAACCGTACATACAGGTCTCGTATACGGCTCCTGATAAACTCAGTCTGATTTCCCTAACCTAGAAATTGATGGTGTGGGGAGCAAAAGATAGTCTATGCTGAATTAGTTAATAAAGATGCAGCAATTTTAATATAGGATTTAAAAAGTTTAATCCACTTAATAAAACGAGAATAATAGCCACGGGGGTTATATATTTTAAGATAAGGGTAATTATCCTCAATAGTCTTATATTTTGTATTTTTCCGTTATTAGATGCTTCTTGAGCAATATTTTTAAAGCCCCATTTCCAAGCTAAAAAAACTGCCGTTGCCAAGCCAGCTAAGGGCATTAAGATATTTGAGGTAGTATAGTCAAACAAATCAAACATAGTTTTGCCAAAAAGTTTAAAATCACTTAAGACACTGAAGGATAAGGTAGCTGTGGAGCCTACAAGCATTAAAGCCCCTAATGTAAGTAAAACTGCCTTAGGACGGGAAAGCTTAAACTCTTCTGTAAAATAAGCTACAGGTACTTCGAACATTGAAGTAATGGCCGTAGTTGCGGCAATAGCGGAAAGGATAAAAAACAAAACCATAAAAACATTGCCTAATGGCATGGAGCTAAAGACAGTAGGAATAGTAATAAACAACAATGAAGCTCCTGCATCAGGTTGAAAACCAAAGGCAAATACTGCAGGGAAAATAGCTAATCCTGCTAAAATGGAAACTAGAGTATCGGAAAGAGCAACTTTTGCCGCCGTACTCACTAAGTTTTCTTTTTTGCTAATATAGCTGCCGTAGGTAACCATTGTACCAATACCAATGGAAAGCTTAAAAAAAGATAAGCCTAAAGCTGTTAGAACTACCGCCCCTGTAATTTTTGAAAAATCAGGCTGGAAAAGAAATTTTACACCTTCCCAGGCATTAGGCAAAGTCAGTGCTCTCAGATCAGATATAATTAGTAGAAAAAATAAAATGGGCATGAGAATTTTAGTGACTCGTTCAATGCCATTACTTACCCCAGCTAAGATAATACAACTAGTTACCAGCAATACCATAAACTGCCAAAATAAAGGTTCTCCCACTCCGCTGACAAATGTATTAAATACGCTGCCCGTTATCTCTGGTTTAGTGGTTGACAAAACTCTGCTGGCAGCTTTAAAAATATAAGCATATACCCAACCTGCCACATTAGAATAAAAGGCCATAATCAAGAAAGCTGAAATGCAGCCCGTCAAACCTGTCAAAAACCAGGGTGTCCTGGGAGCCAATTTTTTAAATGCTCCTACGGGATTGGCATTTGTAGTTCGTCCGATAATCAATTCACTTAACAGTAAAGGCAACCCCACAAGGATTAAGCAGATTAAATAAATGAGAATAAAAGCTGCTCCACCGTTTTGTCCCGCTAGGAAAGGGAACTTCCAAATGTTACCTAAACCAATGGCAGAGCCTAAAGTAGCAGCAATAACACCTAAGCTAGTAACAAACTTATCCCGCCCTAAATTATGTTTTCTTTTTTCAGCATTATTCTGCACCCTACTGCCCCCTTATTTAAACTTATAATATGATTATAATCCCGGCTTATTAAATTTTGTTATTTATGTACATATTTGTTATGATAATTAGTAAATTGTGCAATAGATAGGAGAACTTGTTCATGAAAGTGTTGCTAACTACTTTAAATTCTAAACATATTCATTCATCCTTATCCATCTACTATTTACAAAGCTACTGTCAAAAATTCCGAGACAATATTAGTATTCAGGAATTTACCATTAACCAAAATGAGGATAAGATACTTGCTGAACTTTATAAAGGCTCCTATGACCTTATTTGCTTTTCCTGTTATATTTGGAATATTACCAAGACCTTAGAGATAATTGAACACTTAAAAAAAGTTCAGCCCAAAGTAAAAATCCTTTTAGGAGGCCCTGAGGTTACTTATGACCCTCAAGAGATCCTTACAGAGCATCTGTCTATCGACTATATAATTTGCGGTGAAGGTGAAGAAACCTTTCAAGAGCTCCTTAATCATCTTATTCTAGGTCAAGGAAACCTAGAAGACATTAAAGGTTTGGTTTACCGTTTAGACCAAAGAATTACGGTAAACCAACCTAGGCCTTTAATCCAACAGCTAGATAAAATACCTTTTCCCTACCTAGAGAACATGGATAGCTTAACCAATAAAATCATTTATTATGAAAGTTCTAGAGGCTGCCCCCATAGTTGCACCTACTGCCTATCTTCAACAATTAAAGGAGTAAGATTTTTTTCCTTACCTAGGATAAAAAAAGATTTGCAATTTTTCTTAGACGCCCGTGTTCAGCAAGTCAAATTTGTTGACCGGACTTTTAATGTTAAAAAAAGTCATTGTTTAGAAATTTGGCAGTTCATTGCCGCCCATGATAACGGATATACAAATTTTCATTTTGAAATTACTGGTGATTTATTAGATGAAGAAGAACTCAATTTTTTAAGCAAAGTTCGACCTGGTTTATTTCAATTTGAGATTGGAGTCCAATCAACTTGTGAGGAAACTATGGAAGCTATTAACCGTCAAGTTGATTTACAAAAGTTAAGTAAAAGCATTAAGCGGCTTTTAGCTACCCCTAATATCCATTTACATTTGGATTTAATTGCCGGATTACCTAAGGAAGGCTATACTACATTTCAGACATCTTTTAATCAAGTATATGCTCTACAGCCCCACAATTTACAATTAGGTTTTTTAAAGCTTTTAAAAGGGTCTGCCATCAGGGAACAACAACAGCTCTACAACTATTTATATAAAAGTACTCCTCCTTACGAAGTACTACAAAACAAGTTTATTAGCTATAAAGAAATTTTAGCATTAAAAAACATTGAGGAACTTCTGGAACTTTACTTTAATTCAGGAAGTTTTCAATTTTCCTTAGAATTTATTTGTACTAACTTTTATCAAAGTTCATTTAGATTCTATGAAGATCTAAGCAATTACTGGGAACATAATGGGCTTTATTCTTTAGCTCATAGCCAAAAAGAACTGTATAAAATACTTTTAACTTTCTATCAAAACATGGAACTTCCCCATGTCCATGTCTTTATAGAAGTTTTAAAGTTAGATTATCTTTGCCATGTAAAAAGCATTGTTCCCGATTTTTTGCATGGGGTAGATGACCCTCATTTTAAAAATAAATGTTACGAATTTTTACGAGTTCCTGAACACATTCAGCACTATCTACCCCACTACAGCTCTCTCTCGGCCAAACAGATTGCTAAAAAGGTTCACTTTGAGCACTTTAACTATAATGTACAAAAGATTATTAAAAACCCTGGCGGCAAAAACTATACCCCAGACAAAGTTACTCTGCTATTTGATTATGGTCATCCCAGTAAGCATTTTAAGCGAAGTCCTTTTATCTTAGTACCTGTGAACATCGAGTAAGATAAAGCCGAAGCAATTTGCTTCGGCTTTATCCTTCTTACAGGACCGTACGTACGGGCCTCGTATACGGCTCCTGATAAACCCTCAGCCACTTCTCGCAGAAGCGAGACAAAACGGCGACATTGTATGTTTCCAAATCAATTAACCCTATTCCTTAAACCACTTGTTTGGTAAGTCCATACTTTTTAATGGGCTTGCGGAGTTACGCCGGGTTGTCATAGATATTTTCTCAAACTGACCTTTATATCCTCGCCTATGCAATGTCTTGTGCAAACATGCCGGGCAAACTAAAGAAGGAGCAGGTATTTACCTGCTCCTCCTCTTTAGTTTGCTGTTGGTGTTGTAGTTGGTGTAACTTGAGGCGGTGGACAGGTGTTACAATTATCAGGATTAAATACTTCATCTTCTTCACAGAATGAAGGACATTCTGTTGGATTAGTAAATGGCGGACAGAAGGGGCTTTCGGTTGTGGGTGCTGGCTGACAAACATCAATTGAACATACTGGTGCACATACAACTTGTAAAGCATGTTCAAAGGCCCTAAAAATCTTTTCCACAACAACTCTAAAACGAAATTCGCAGCGGGGACAAATATTGGCATCTATATCGTCTGGTTCTAAAGCAGCTTCAATAACTTCTAAGCGGGTATTAAAAACGCAAACCCGGCGTGGCAATGGACCATCCTCACAAAAGATATCAAAGCACTCATTTACATCTCCTAGAGGAACTTGAACTGTAAAAGCTGCGTCTTTACGTGTTGCAACGCCAACTCTTCTTTGATTATCAAAGCGGAAAAATACATCAATATCATAAGTTCCTGTGATTTGGGCACAGCTATCAGAAGGTGTTACTGAAGTAATTGTTAAACCGCTGACAACTGCATCGAAGGGGCAAGCATCTGCTGGGAGACAATTTCCTGCGGAATCTTTGCAAATATAATGGGTATCGTGGAAGCATTTTTCACCAAAACGACATACTACTTCCCTTAATTCTGGACGACATTCCAATTCAATAGGTTGATTTTGCCGGTAACTCAAAGTTATTCCTCCCTATAAAAAGTATTATTTTTTAGGTGGTTTTAACTTCCACCTGATACATAATATGTGGATGCAGCTTTTTTGACATAGATATATATATTCTTTTCAATATTTTTTTGGTATTTTATTTATAAATACAAGCCATGTATTAGGCAATAAAAAAATAGCCCCCAAGTATAGGAGGCTTACGCATATTGGACAGTTGAGTTATTTAGATTTTAAGCTTCACAATCATATTTTTCTCTTTCTTCCCGTTTAATTTCAGCTCCAATCTTCTGAAGCTTACCAACGATGTCGTCGTAGCCACGGTCAATATGGTGAATACAGCCTATCTCTGTCTCTCCCTCTGCCATTAAACCTGCAATAATTAAAGCCGCCCCAGCTCTTAGATCTGTAGCTTTGACAGGTGCCCCGGTTAAATGTTTAACTCCTTTAACGATGGCGCTATGCCCTTCAATAATAATTTTGGCACCCATTCGCTTAAATTCATCTACATGCATAAAGCGGTTTTCAAATACAGTTTCACTAATTACGCTAGTTCCTTTAGCCGTAGTGAGCATGGCCATAACTTGTGCTTGCATATCCGTCGGGAACCCGGGGTAAGGTAATGTTTTAATATCTACTGCCTTAGTTTCCCCTTTAGCCTTAACTCGAATGCCGTTATACTCTTCAGTAATTTCTACTCCTGCTTCAACTAATTTTGCCACAACAGGTTTTAAGTGATCTATAATTACGTTTTCAATTACCAGTTCACTGCCGGTAGCTGCCGCTAAGACCATATATGTCCCAGCTTCAATGCGGTCTGGAATAACGGAGTGACTCACACCCTTCAGCTGCTTCACTCCCTCAATTTTGATAATATTTGTACCGGCTCCGGAAACATGCGCTCCCATACTATTTAAAAAATTAGCCAAATCAACAATTTCCGGCTCCTCGGCTGCGTTTTCAATGATAGTTATTCCTTCGGCTAAAACCCCAGCCATCATAATATTTTCCGTTGCACCTACGCTGGGGAAATCTAGGTATACTTTTGCTCCCTTTAATTTACTTGCTCTTGCCTCTACTACGCCGTGCCTAATAATTATTTCGGCTCCTAAAGCGGCAAAACCCTTTAGGTGCAAATCAATGGGTCTAGTTCCAATGGCACATCCCCCAGGTAAAGCTATTTTTGCTTGGCCATAGCGCGCTAAAAGAGGACCCATTATTAAAAATGAAGCCCTCATTTTGTTAACCAATTCATGAACTGCTTCCTGTTGCTTGACTTCGGAGGCATTAATAGTAACTTTGTTTTTTTCTATATGATCAATCTTCGCACCTAAAAGTTCTAATACCTGATAGCTTGTTTTCACATCAGCAAGATGCGGAACTTCCTGTAAGGTGCATTGGCTTTCTGCTAAAAGCGTTCCGGCAATGATTGGTAGTACTGCGTTTTTAGCACCGCTGACGCTAATGGTTCCCTGTAATTTTTTGCCTCCTGTTACGACGATCTTCTCCAACTAGTCTTGCCCCCCTGTTTTTATACATTCACAATCTTCCATTGCTTTTTCCCTGTTATTGTCAATTAAGATTTAACCCCTAATATTCTCCATTTAAAAGTGGGGAACCTAAAAGCACATAAGTTTTGCGCTCCACTTCATTATAACTCACTGCAGCATTTAAGTTTAGCTTGTAATCTTTGACTTTTACATTTTCTTTAATTTTTCGGCTATATCCGCTAAAGCTTACCAAATTTTGGTTGGATATCCCCTCGATTTTTTTAGCTTGTGCTTCGGCAAACATTTTAGCGATTAGAGCTTCTTTTTGGTGCTGCGTTAGTTTTTGTTCAATAGTACCAGTAAGATAAGTTGAAATATTAGGCCTAGCGTGTAAATCAGCAAATATCTTTTCTAGCTTCCTTTTCCAATTAGTTATGTTCTTGTCTTTTCCTTTTTCCGTTAAACTTAACAGCAAATAGGTTGTAACTTTCCCTTTTAAATCCTTACTAGACTGAATTATACCGTAAAAGCTAATATCTTGACCAGAGCTGCCTTCCAAAGTAAATCCTTGGACTCTCGGTCCACTTGTTGTGGTGCAGGTCAGAACAGCGTCAGGTACGAGCTGAGTTGCCGCATCTTTCAACGTAGGAAGGAGTTCGTCCTGGTCTACCTTAGTGCTTTTAAGCTGAGCCCACCCTTGGATGCTAGCCTCTTTTAAATTTGCATGAGATGCATCGAAAGCACATATGACAGGATCTCTCTTAGCTTTAACTATGTCTAAATTAGGTAATGCAATGAAGCAGTATGCCCCACAAACTATAATAAGGCCTATAACTAGGAATAACTTTTTAAGCACTAGAATCCCCCCATCTTTACATCACACTATCCTATAAAACTATTTTTACCAACTATTCATCGGATAATCATGTTGACTCAAAAATGGGTTTTAAAAAGCCTAGCGATTAATTATCGCTAGGCTAGCATAACAAAAAGCCTGCGGAATATCCGCAGACTTTTTGTCCTTAGGTCAATTGCTGAAAAAGCAATTTACTTTCTTAGTGTTCTACTTCTTTTATAGTTTTCCTGCAAGTAATCTGTGGAATGAGTGGAAATATTACTCTGCAGCTTTAATTCTACTTACAGCTCTACGCAGAGCTAATTCAGCACGCCTAATATCCAATCCGTCTGGACGTTCTTTTAAACGTCTTTCCGCTCTATCCTTGGCTCTTCGTGCTCTATCCATATCAATCTCATCACTATTTTCAGCCGTATCCGCTAAGATCGTTACTTTATTGGCAAAGACCTCCATAAATCCACCGCTTACAGCAATTTTGGAGTTTTGCCCGCCAGTGGTGTATTCTAAAACACCAGGTTCTAAGCTTGTAATCAAAGGAGCATGGTTAGGTAAGACACCTAAACAACCTTGACTGGCAGGAACAGATTTAATTTCGTCTACTTCCTCCCTTAAGACCAGGCGTTCAGGCGTTACTATTTCCATGACAATCTTATCTGCCATTGTCATCACGCCCTTAAGCTAATTCTTTCGCTGCGGCAACAGCCTCGTCAATCGTACCAACCATCAAGAAGGCTTGTTCAGGTAAATTATCGTGTTTACCCTCAAGAATTTCTTTGAAACCACGAATGGTTTCTTTTAATGGAACGTATTTCCCAGGCATAGATGTAAATGCCTCCGCAACGTGGAATGGTTGTGATAAGAAACGTTGAATTTTTCTAGCCCTTGATACAACTAATTTATCCTCTTCTGATAACTCGTCCATACCAAGAATCGCAATAATATCTTGTAGTTCTTTATAACGTTGTAGAACCTGTTGTACACCACGAGCTACTTGATAATGTTCATCTCCAAGAATTCTAGGATCAAGAATTCTTGATGTAGAGTCAAGCGGGTCCACTGCAGGGTAAATACCCAACTCAACAATTTGTCTAGATAATACAGTAGTTGCGTCTAAGTGCGCAAATGCTGTAGCAGGTGCAGGGTCAGTCAAGTCATCAGCAGGTACATAAATAGCTTGAACTGAGGTAATGGAACCCTTCTTGGTAGATGTAATCCGTTCTTGTAAGGCACCCATTTCTGTTGCTAAGGTCGGCTGATAACCAACGGCGGAAGGCATCCGGCCTAACAATGCGGATACTTCAGAACCAGCCTGAGTGAAACGGAAGATGTTGTCAATAAAGAGTAAAACGTCTTGCCCTTGGGCATCACGGAACTCTTCAGCAATTGTTAGCCCCGTTAAACCAACTCTCATCCTAGCTCCAGGAGGCTCATTCATTTGTCCGAATACCATTGCTGTTTTATTAATAACCCCAGACTCATTCATTTCTTGATAGAGGTCATTACCTTCACGAGTACGCTCACCAACACCAGCAAATACAGAATAGCCGCCATGCTCGTAAGCAATGTTTCTAATAAGCTCCATAATTAAAACGGTTTTACCAACACCAGCACCACCGAAAAGACCAACCTTACCACCTTTTGCGTAAGGTGCCAGTAAATCAACGACCTTAATGCCAGTTTCTAAAATTTCTGTTGAAGGCTCTAATTCTTCAAAGGTTGGAGCCGGCCTATGAATAGGCAGTTTGTTTTCTGTTTCAATAGGTCCTTTACCATCAATAGGTTCGCCAATAACGTTGAACATTCTACCTAAGGTAGCATCACCAACAGGTACGGAAATTGGCTCTCCAGTATCAACAGCAATCATTCCTCTTTGCAACCCGTCTGTTGAAGACAAAGCAACGCAGCGAACAGTATTATTACCTAGCTGTTGCATAGCCTCCATAGTAATATTTATCTCTTGTTCTGTTTTTTCTTTTTGGTCTGCACTGCGAATTTTAACAGCGTTATATATCTCCGGCAATTGTTCATCAAACTGCACGTCAACTACCGGACCAATAACCGAGATGATACGTCCTTTGTTCACCTAGTATCACTCCTTTACTATGCTATTCCTTTATTTAGTCCAAAGCTGCCGCGCCACTTACTATTTCAGTAATTTCCCTGGTGATGGCTGCCTGACGTGCTCTGTTAAATGTTAAGGTTAGTTTTTGAATCATTTCACCGGCATTATTAGTAGCCGCATCCATTGCCGTCATCCGGGCACCTTGTTCACTAGCTTTCGACTCAAGTAGAGCCTTATAGATTAAAGTCTCTAAATAGCGTGGCAAAAGTGTATCCAGTACTGCTGCAGCAGATGGTTCATAAATATACTCGGCTTGATAGGTGTTACTATTTTCTTCAGATTTCTGTTCCACATCTGCGCCGGCTATAGGAAGCAGCACTTCATCCAAAGGTTGTTGTTTAATAGCGGAATAAAACTTAGTATATACTAAATGTAATTCCGAAATTTTGCCGGATAAGTATATCTCAGCAACCTCTTTAGCCAGCTCTCTTGCTTGAATATAGTTAGGCTCATCCCCAATATCCACATATTCACGGATAATATTGTACCCTCTTCTACGCAGATAATCTAAGCTCTTCTTGCCTACTGCAATAATCTCACACTGGTCTTTACGATCACTATTGCTAGCGTCTACCATTCTGAGGATATTGGCATTATAACCGCCGCAGGAACCTCGGTCTGCAGTAATGACAAGATAACCTACTTTATTAGAATCCTTCTTTTCCAATAATGGGTGGCTATAGCCTTCGCTGGCGTTCACCAATCTACCAAGGACTTCTTGTAGTTTAGAAGAATAAGGTCTTGCTTCGACAACTTTGACTTGTGACCTGCGCAGTTTCGAAGCAGCAACCATTTTCATTGCTTTTGTAATTTTTTGGGTGCTTTGAATACTTCTAATCCGCCGCTTAATATCCCGCATTCCTGGCATAGATTATTCACCCCTTTCGGCCTTGACTTAGTCTGTCTATGACCTTATGACGAGCTAGAAGTATTAATTAGGAAAATGATTTTTTGAAATTCACAATTTCAGTTTTAAGTTGTTCAGCCAAACTATCAGAAATTTTTCCGCTGGAAACAATTTCATTTAGAATTTCTGCCTTACTGTTGCGTAAATAATTTAAAAACTCACTTTCAAATTTTAATACTTTCTCAACAGCAACATCATCAAGGTAGCCGTTAGAAGCAACGAAAATAATTGCAACTTGCTCTTCTACAGGCATTGGTTGATATTGACCTTGTTTTAAAATTTCTACGATTCTTTCCCCACGAGTCAATCTAGCTTGAGTTGCTTTATCCAAGTCAGAACCAAACTGAGCAAATGCAGCCAATTCACGATATTGAGCCAAATCCATTCTTAAACGACCTGCAACTTGCTTCATAGCTTTAATCTGAGCGGCACCACCAACCCTGGATACGGAAATACCTGGGTTAATAGCAGGCCTTACACCAGCATAGAACAAATCAGACTCAAGGAAAATCTGTCCGTCTGTAATTGAAATAACGTTAGTAGGAATATAAGCAGAAACGTCACCTGCTTGGGTTTCAATAACAGGCAGTGCCGTTAAGGAACCTCCCCCTAAATCATCACTAAGTTTAGCTGCCCTTTCCAGCAAACGAGAATGCAAGTAGAATACGTCGCCAGGGAATGCTTCACGCCCGGGAGGACGTCTCAAAAGCAGAGAAAGTTCCCTGTAAGCAGCAGCTTGTTTTGATAAATCATCATAGATAATTAAAACATCTTTACCATCGTACATGAATTCTTCGCCCATAGCACAGCCAGAATATGGGGCAATGTAAAGCATTGGAGCCGGTTCACTGGCTGCAGCGGATACAACAATTGTGTACTTCATTGCATCATGGTCTTCCAGGCTTTTCACAACGCCAGCAACTGTAGATGCCTTTTGACCAATGGCAACATAGATGCAAATTACGTCTTTGCCTTTTTGGTTAATAATTGTGTCTACAGCCAAAGCAGTTTTGCCTGTCTGACGGTCACCAATAATCAATTCCCTTTGGCCTTTACCGATAGGCACAAGAGAGTCAATAGCTTTTAAACCAGTTTGTAATGGTTGATAAACAGATCTACGATTAATTACACCAGGAGCCGGAGCTTCAATAGGTCTAAACTTTTTAGCCTTAATTGGGCCTTTACCATCAACAGGCTGTCCCAAGGCATTAACAACCCTGCCAATCATTTCCTCACCTACTGGAACTTCAACAATTCTACCAGTACGTTTTACTTCGTCTCCTTCTTTAATTCCGGTATAAGGACCGAGGATAACGCAACCGATATTTTCTTCTTCCAGGTTTAAAGCCATTCCTAGAATTCCACCTGGGAATTCTAGCATTTCACCTGCCATAGCTTTTTCTAAACCATAAACCCTGGCAATACCGTCACCAACCTGGATTACTGTACCTACCTCAGAAACTTCAACCTCTGTCCCGAAATTAGCTATCTTGCTTTTTAAGATCGAGCTGATTTCATCCGGCCTTAAATTCATAGTTTTCACCTCGCAGTTTTACGTTACTCTAGGCTAGTTTCTTAGTATTATATTTTATAAGGTATTTTAACTCATAAGGCTTTCTTTTAATTTAGCCAGTTGTGTAGCAACAGAACCGTCAATAACTTTATCGCCGATTTTTACTATTGCCCCACCAATGATCTCAGCATCTACCTTATACTTAGGATTAATTTTTTTCTTTGTAATCTCAGAAATTTTTTGTATTAAAACTTTAGCATCTTTTTCTGGGATTTCCACCGCTGTCCTTATTTCAGCTTCAAGCACATCCCGGCTGGCATTAACCAATTTAAAAAATTCCTCTAAAACGCCGCCCAAATAGCGCTCCCGCCTATTTTCAAAGACTGTCATTATAAAATTCAAGGTGAGATCCTGAAGATGTGAACTAAAAATTTCTCTAAAAATATCTTGCTTCTGAGCTGCATCCAATAACTGATCATCTAAAATTCTTTTCAAATCAGCGCTGGCCTTTAAGGAATCATAAACACCAGCTAGGTCTGCTTTAACTTGATCCAATTGACCTTTTTCAACAGCTAATTCGAATAGTGCTTCAGCGTACCGGCGGGCTATTGCTATATCATTCATTGTACTTTACCCACCCCTGCAACAAATTGTCCAATCAATTTTTCATGATCTTTGGCTGAAATTTCTTTGGCAATTATTTTTCCGGCAGCCGTTATAACAATTTCAGAAATTTCGCCTCTAATTTGTGCCAAAGCCTTAGCTTTTTCGCCTTCAATTTCTGCTTTAGCTTTTTCTAAGGTCTTTTCAGCCTCAGCTTTTGCTTCAGCAACAATTTGAGCTTTCATATCTTCGCCGAGTTTTGTAGCCCGGCCAACAATTTCTTGTGCTTCAGCTTTAGCATCAGCTAATTGTTTTTCATAATCTTTTAATAAAACATCTGCTTTCACTTTGGCTTCTGCAGCAGAATCAAGAGAATCCTGGATTTGTTTTTGCCTAGATTCAATGGCATTTACCAAAGGTTTATAAGCAAATTTCTTTAAGACCCATAAAGCAATTAAAAAGTTTATAACTTGAATCAAAAGATCAAAGCCAATCTCGATCACTTAGTACCCCTCCTCTCAAGTCAGAGATAACAAGGATAAATTACGTAGTTTTGAGCGTTTCCCCATAAGGAAAGCGACGACGCTGCACCTAGACAATTGCGTCATCGCCGTTAACACCGAATATCAGTCAACTACTTCAAAAGTGGATTTGCAAAAACCATAACGATTGCAATTACCGCAGCTATAATAGGAAGTGCTTCAATCAAACCAACGGAAATAAGCATGTTAACCAAGAGAGTACCTTTAGCTTCAGGTTGTCTTGCCATACCCTCAAGTGCTTTAGAAGTTACAAGACCGTCACCAACACCAGCACCAACTGAAGCTAATCCTAATGCTAAACCCGCACCTATTAAAGCAGCAGCTTTTACGAGAACTAAATCCATTTTTTTCTCTCCTTTCCAAATTTGCATAAAGTTGTTTTATATTAATTATTATTAATTAAAACCAATTTGAATTTAATGTTCATCCCCAAGAACATTAGACAAGTAAGAAATGGTCAGCATTGTAAAAATAAACGCTTGAATCAAGCCAACAAAAACACTGAACAGCAGCCACGCCGAAGGAATAATATAGGGCGCCAGCATACCCAGTACAACTATGACAATTTCGCCAGCTACAATATTGCCAAAAAGACGAAAGGCAAGTGTAATTGGTTTAGCAACCTCTTCAATGATGTTAATTGGCAAGAAAAACACATATGGTTCGATAAAATGTTTTAAATATTTGCCTAAACCCTTTTTACGGATAGCCACAATTTGAACTAAAATAATTACCATTAAGGCCAATCCTAGAGTTGTGTTCAAATCACTAGTTGGCGATTTGATATAACCTAACGTTGGTAGCAAACCTAGTTGATTAGCTATGAAAATGTACAAAAATAAGCCTAAAATCAGCGGCATATATTTCTTCGACTCTGTACCTAGATTCTCATCGGCAACTCCCCCTAGGTAGGAAACAATTGTCTCCATAGCTACTTGTAACTTCCCAGGAATCACTTTAATATTACGCCTTATTAAGATACTTAAAACTAAAATGATCCCTATTACAATCCATGAACTAAGCAATGTGTCAAAATGCAGAGGAACGCCTCCTAAATGGATAATAGAATGAGTCCCAATCTCTTCATGCATATTAAAATCACCCCTTTCCAGCATAGATTTTGTTGCTCTTTACTTTAAATTTGCTCACTTTAAATTGGTACCGGCTACAGTACCCATTATTACAAGCTGACTTAAAATCAAGCCAAGTATTACGGCAAATAAATTAAATACAGGAATCTGGGCGGCAATGGTTACTGTGGAAACCACCATGATTAATCTCAATATCCACCCTACCTTCATATAGGTAACAGCGGTTTTGACAGGCAATTCTGATGATTTTGATACTCTTCTTACTAAAATTGCAAAATACACAATTGTGGTAAAAACGCCTAATAAAAAACCTAAGGCAACGTCCCATGAATCTTTAATAATAGCATAACTTATAGCAATAACTAAAAATGCACATATAATAGCAATGGGTCTTTTTTGAAATATTACTTGTATGTCCACGTAGAATTTACCTTTCTTTACTTGTAATAAGTTTGTATGTACCCCAAAAGCCAGCTAGTGCACCCAACAAAATAAACACAATTGTCAACCAAGGTTTTGTATGAAAAATACTATCTAAAAAACGTCCAAAAAATAGACCTACAAAGATGTTAGCCATCATCGTTACGCCAACCTGAGTTGCCTGACCTATGGCAGACATATATACAGAATCGCTTTTTTTCTTCTCATGATTCTTATCTTCCATTGGCTCACCTTTTTGTATTTAGTATTTTCATCTATCTACATGTAACGTTATGTGTTCAGAATATTTAGATGTTTATAACCACTGTTTTATTCGACTTAATTTACTGAATTCCTTGTAATAATTCTTGTATTATATGTTAAAAATTTGTTAAATACTATTGCATCTTAAATATACTCCCGGCATTTTTCAGTACTCAGCTTAAAAATGTACCTGATACTTTGCACAATTCTTTGAGCAGCCTTGCCGTCTCCATAGGGGTTAACAGCGTTGGCCATTTTTTCATAATAAAGAGGATCCGTTAGTAATCTTTTTGTTTCTGCATAAACACCATCAAAACCGGTACCTACTAAACTTACTGTACCTGCTTCCACAGCCTCTGGGCGTTCCGTAGTATCCCTTAACACTAGCACCGGTTTGCCCAAAGCAGGAGCCTCCTCCTGGAGCCCTCCAGAATCTGTCAGTACTAAATCAGCTCGTGCCATTAAATTCACGAAGGGCTGGTAATCTAATGGTTCAATTAAATGCACCTGAGGTAGGTTACCTAATACTTCATGGACTACGGACCGTACCTTAGGGTTTTTATGAACGGGAAAAACTATTTCAGTCTCTGGAAATTCTAGAGCAATTTCCCGCAGGCCGTTGAAAATCTGCCGCATGGGTTCACCCAAATTTTCCCTTCGATGTGCCGTAACTAGAATAACTCTTTTCGTAAAATCAACCTTATCTAATCCAGGTACTTGGGCTAAGGGAAAACTTTCCTGCACTGTAGCCAGAAGTGCATCGATAACCGTATTACCTGTCACGGTTATTGCTTCTGGTGCGATATTTTCCCGTAATAAATTTTCCTTTGCTGTTGTTGTAGGGGCAAAATGAAAATCAGCAATTGCACCTGTTATCTTACGATTCATTTCTTCCGGAAAAGGTGAATACTTATTTCCTGTTCTTAAGCCTGCTTCAACATGTCCAATGGCAATTTGACGGTAAAAAGCCCCTAAGGAAGCCACACATGTAGTCGTCGTATCCCCATGGACTAGTACTAAATTAGGTTTTTCCTCCTCATATACTTTATCTAACCCCTCTAAAGCCCTAGTAGTAATCTGGGTTAAAGTTTGTTGGTTATGCATAATATCCAAGTCATAATCAGGCTTAATGGCAAAAAGATCTAAAACTTGGTCCAGCATTTCCCGGTGCTGTGCCGTTACAGCTACTTTGCTAATAATTTCATTAGGGTATTTGGCTAATTCCTTAACTAAAGGAGCCATCTTTATAGCCTCCGGCCGAGTACCGAAAACGCACAAAACCTTAATCATTTCTTCACGCCTTTCTAAAGCTGTCCTTATTCATCATATATTTTATTGTAAAGCTATGTTTAGACTTGTTCAAGCAAAAAAATTTAATATTAGACATTATTCTTTTCCACTTTTTTTTAATTTTTACTTATATTTTTTTTAATCAAGGTAAAAATAAATTTTGTGCAGCAGAGAACATATAAAAAGGAGTTGAAAAAATGATCAATTTAACAACTGCAGAAACCCTTTTCTTGCAAGAACATATGAGATCTTGCGAAGCAACAACAAAATTCCTTCAATTCGGCACTCAGATCTGCTCAGATCCTAGATGCAAAAATATTTGTGAAACTATGGTTCGAGAGCATCAGCAACAAATGCAACGTTTCTCAAGCTTTATCAATTCTTAATAATAAGGAGGGAATCTCATGCAAAACTCTCAATTATCAGACCGGGATATTATGCAACTAATCCTAAATGAGCATAAATATTCTGCTCAAAGCCTCACAAATTTTGTTTTAGAATGTTCCAATATGGAACTTAGAAACGAAGCCTTAAGGGCGTTAGATATGACTTTAAAACATCAGCATCATATTTTTGAATTAATGAGCCAGCAAGGATGGTATCAACCTGCCATGGCTGATCAAAGTATGATTAGTTCAGCTCAAAACATGTTTAACCAAAATAGCTCAAATATGCAGTAAGTTAAAAGTTCAAAGGCTATTGCACACAGCAATAGCCTTTGATTTATACTTCTCCTTCATGCTCTTTAATTATTTTAACAGTCCCATTAACTTGCTCCTTTTTACAAACAACTGTTAGCAGAAAAGGCGGAACCTGAGCTCGATTATAATTTTCGCCGTATCCTCCTACAGAAGGATCGCCGGAAAGTAATATTCTTGTTGATTGATCTGTTTCACTGTCTCCACTGTATAAGGTTAGGCCTGTTTGGGTAAATGCCTGTCCGGCAATTGGGTTGTTATATTCACTATTGGCATTAACTCCAAACTCGCTTATTCTATCCAGTTGTACTTCCCTAAATCCTGCCTCTTCCAACGCCTTTAATGCCTTTTCAGCATTTGTACTGCTTTTAAAAGTTGCCAGAATAGACTGTTCGTCACTTTTTAGTTTCACCTTAAACACCTTCCCTCCTAAAATTAGTGTTGCACTGGACTTTGCGGCACATCAGCTGCTATGTCCATAAATACATCTTTAATGGCTGGATCTTTAATTCTGAAACTTTGCGTTATATATTGCATTGCTGCCTTTAATTCTCCTTGAGGGCCTCCTAGCTGTTCTTGCAGCATTGCTGCATAAGTAGGATTAGGTCTCTCAATTTGGACCATTTCCAATAACTTTTTATCATGTTTAAACATATTTAGTCTCCTTCGCCATTTTATCATCGTGGGTCAATTTTAGTTTTACCTTGAAAGAAAGCTTTATACTTATTTAATTTGTATTGCAGCAGAAAACACTAACAATTCGACAAAAAATTAAACTAAAATTATTCTAGACGCAAATTACATCTGCCTTAATTGATTATATAAAAGTAGGGCCCAACATACTTGAGCCCTACTTTTACTAAACATTTTTCTTTTCTAAATTTACTTCTTTTATGGAACCATTACATTCTAAATAAACAACTCTACTTAGCATGGCATTTTTAATCATTCTTTGACATATTAGACAAGGCTCTCCTGAGGCTGCTGTACCATCGGAATTAAAGCCTGCAATATAAATTGTTCCACCCTTCATTTTTACAGGGTCGCCGTTGATAATGGCATTCTGTTCAGCATGAACTGCAGCGCATAATTCGTAACGCTCACCTTTAGGTATCTTTAATTCCTCCCGCACGCATTTGGCTGCATCTACACAATTTATTTCCCCCCGGGCAGATCCATTAAACCCTGTACTAACAATTACTTTGTCCTTCACTATTACAGCACCGTAGGAACGTCTTAGGCAAGTGGAACGTTTAGATATAACCTGGGCAATTTCAATAAAATATTCATCCCAAGTAGGTCTTTTAGTTCTAAATTTATTTAGTCCCAAACAATCTGTCACCTGCATCACCTAAACCAGGTACTATATAACCATGGTCATTTAAACATTCATCAACGGAAGCAGTAAAAATATCCACATCGGGATGTTCCTCTTGTACCCTTTTAACTCCTTCAGGAGCAGCAATTAAACACATTAATTTAATATTTTTGACACCTCGTTTTTTCATAAAGGAGATGGCTGCAGAAGCAGAACCCCCTGTAGCTAACATAGGATCTACCAAAATTAAATCCCTTTCTGTCACATCTGTCGGCAGCTTACAGTAATATTCTACAGGCTGCAAAGTATCCGGATCCCGGTATAAGCCTACATGTCCAACTTTAGCAGCTGGAATCAACTTTAACATTCCATTAACCATGCCCAATCCCGCCCGCAAGATTGGAATAATACCTACTTTTCGGCCTGCAATCACCTTGGTTTTACAAATACGCAATGGTGTCTTTACTTCAATTTCTTGCAGGGGAAAGTCTCTAGTTACTTCATAAGCCATTAATAACGCCACTTCTTCAACTAACTCTCTGAAATCCTTAGAACCAGTTTCTTCATCCCTAATTAAACTTAATTTGTGTTGAATTAAGGGATGGTCTAAAACATGTACCTTGGACATAGTTTTAACCTCCTCAAATCTAGTAGCAATCTAGCAATTTATTTACAATAAACTGCCCTTTGGCCTCCAATTAGTTTTGGCCTGGTATAAGCCAAGGTGAGGTGGGCAGAACCTATTTGCTTAAGAGGCAATCGAACAGGGATTACAACTGGTTTTAAATGCATCCCTATAAAGGTATCTCCAATATCCAGCCCTGCATGTGCTTTGATTGTTTCTACAACAACAGGCTTATGAAAATTCTTATACGCCGCTGCCCCTAAGGAACCACCGGCTTTAGGCACAGGAATAACCGTAACTTCCTCTAAACCATACTGCAATGCTGCTGCTTCTTCTAGGACGATTGCCCTGTTCAAATGCTCACAGCACTGAACTGCTAAAAAAATATTTTTTGCTTTTAAAGGTTCTAATATTTCCCGTAAAACTACTTCAGCAATTTTCTCATTTGATGCTGTGCCAATTTTATGTCCTGCTATTTCGCTGGTACTACAGCCAACAACTACGATCTGCCCAGCTTTTAAACTAGCTGCTTCTAGCAGCCCTCCAATAGCCTGCCTTGTTTCATGGGCAATTTGCTCTAAGTTCATCTTTTCAACCCGCTTTAATTATTTAAAATATTTTTGTTCTATTTCTTTAATCTTGGCTATCCGTCGGCTATGCCTGCCGCCAGCAAATTCGGTTTTTAGCCAAATATCCACAATGTCTAAAGCCAACCCTGGGCCAATTACTCTTTCCCCCATAGTTAAGATATTAGCATCGTTATGTTCTCTAGAAGCACGCGCTGAAAAAGTATCGTTACAAAGGGCAGCCCGAATCCCGGGAACTTTATTGGCTGCAATTCCTATGCCAATACCTGTACCGCAAATTAAGATTCCCCGATCATACTGACCTTCAGCTACGGCCTCTGCTACCTTTAGAGCATAATCTGGATAATCTACGGAATCGACGCCCATAGTTCCGAAATCTGTAAGTTCCACATCCTTCGCTTGAAGATAGGCAACGACTTTTTCTTTCAAAGCGTACCCGCCATGATCTGATCCTATTGCTATTTTCATTTCATCACCTCGATATTATAAGAGCTAGGCATGTCCTATAGATTAGCCTAAGTTTTTTTCTACAAATACAGCTTAGATTCCTTTAACTACCTAAATTCTGTCCGGCAAATTTTTGCACCGCTTTTCGCACTGCTTTTTCCAGCTCAGAAGCAGTACTGCGGTATACTTCCAAAGGTTGTCCAAATGGATCGGATACATCTTGCTGAGGGTTTTCCCCTATGTACTCATAAAGGGTAAAAGTCTTCTCCCCGAACTCTGGATGCAATGCTAAAATCTGCCTTTTATGGCTCTTAGTCATCGTAAGGACTAAATCAGCTGCTAAAAGCAGTTCTTTATCCAGTGCCCTGGAACGATGAGCTGATAAATCAATATTTTTCTCTTGCAAAGCAGCTACAGCATTGTCTGAGGCAGGAGAACCATTAAAAGCAAATGTACCTGCAGAAGCCACCTTCATACATGCTAGTAAATTGTTTTTTTGCATATAGTCCTTAGCCAATGCTTCCGCCATACTACTGCGGCAAGTATTGCCTGTACAAACAAATAAAATTTCCTTCAAAGAGAACTACCTCCACTAAGCCATGTACTTCCCCGGCCTAAACTATCCTAAGGCAGGGACCTTTTCATTAGACTAAGAAAACATTTTAACACCAATTAGCACCAAAATTAGACCACCAATGATTTGGGCCTTTTCCCCTAACCAATGTCCTAGTTTTTTGCCCAATAGAAAGCCAGTGGCAGTCATTAAACCTGCGACTAACCCCATTATTAAAACAGTTAGCTGCAAACTAACTTGGATAGTTCCTAATCCAAAACCAACAGTTAGTGCATCTAAACTTACACTTAACGCTAGAATCATTACCTCCCAAAGACTATTATAAGCTTTAGGAATAGCCTCAGCTACATTTGTTAATTCCTTGTTGCTTTTTAAGCCCTCTCTCAGCATTTGTATACCTATAAAAAGCAAAACAATGGCCCCAATAAAGGAAGCAAAGCGACCTATTGCCTTACCCAAAAGGGAACCTAAAAATAAACCTATCAAAGGCATAAATATATGAAAAGCACAAATTAGAAGTGAAATAAATATAATTCTACGCCATTTAATCCCAACTAAACCAATACCAACAGCCATTGAAAAGGCATCTGTTCCTAAGGCAACGGCCACCAGCCATACTGTTCCTAGCGTCATAATTTATATACCTACTTTCATGTACTGTTACTCAAGCACACCTAACAATAATATGACCACAAATCCCAAAATCATTCCGCAGAAAGCATAATTGGGATGATGCTTACGGGATTCGGGTACAATTTCCCAAAATACTATATAACTCATGGCACCTGCTGCCATAGCTAGCAAAAAAGAAATATATAAAGGTGAGATGCTTACGATGATTAGTCCAATTAAAGTCCCAATAGGGGTAAAGATACTAACTAACCCCACAATACTTAAAATGCGACGGACCGACAGTCCGCTCATATACAAAGGGGCGGCAGTAACCATTCCTTCTGGTATGTTATGCAGCCCTATCGCAATGGAAAGGAGCCAGCCTAATTTAGTGTCGGCGCTAAAACCAGCTGCTATGGCAATCCCTTCTGGTAAATCATGGAGCGCAATGCCAATAGAAATTAGATAACCCATTCGTCGCAGATAACTGTTAGTGCTATTTTTATTTTTTCTATTTAAATAAACAAGAATTTTATTTAAAATTTTTAATAAAACTATGCCAAAAACAAATCCTAGCAGCAATGTTTTTAAACTGCCATATTCTAAAGAAGAAGGTATTAAATCCGTCGTCACAACACTAAACATCATTCCCGCGGCTAGACCAAAAAACACAGCCAGCGTTTTTGCGGAAGGCTTACCAAAAGCAGCAATAATTAGGGCCCCTACTAAAGTCGCCAGACCGGCAAGCACACTTAATAAAAGAGTATCAAACATTTTAGCCTCCATGCCTGGAAAAATTCGCCGTAGCTACATAATAACTATGCGTTTTTGGGCTAAATATTACTCTTCGTTAGCGTAAATTACCCTATGACCTGCAGATTTTTTTAAACGGTTCATAATAGCTCTCCCCATGCCAACTTCAGGAAAAGTCTGTCCGAATACTATATCTAAATGATAACGATCACAGTTGCGCAGTGCATTAAAAAGTCTAGCTGCTACTTCCGCCAAATCTTCTTCTGAACCTAAGATTTCCCAATGATCGGGAGAAGTTAAATCTTTGCAGCGGAAAAGCAGTTCCTCTGTCCCTAAAATGCCGACTCTCCTGCCCTGTTCCTGATATTCCTGTACCAGTTTCTGCATCCTTTTAGCAACTTGCCCGGGATTCCCCTCAACTAAATAAACTTCCGCTTTAGGTGCATAATGGGTATATTTCATTCCCGGTGCCCTAGGCACAATGCCTTCAAGTATACTTTCATTACTTAAAGCAGGGTCTAATTCAACTTTTGCAAGTACCTTCCTTAATTGTTCCAGGGTAATCCCACCGGGACGAAGAATCAAAGGAGGATCTACAGTTAAATCGAGAACTGTAGATTCCACCCCCACATTGGCCTTTCCCCCATCTAAAACCATATCTATTTTATCCGCTAAGTCTTTTAGAACATGAAGACCTGTTGTGGGGCTAGGTTTACCTGATAGGTTGGCACTTGGAGCAGCAATAGGTACTCTAGCTGCTTTAATTAAGGTTAAAGCCACCGGATGGGCTGGTATTCTAATAGCCACAGTTTCGATTCCAGCAGTGACAGCAGATGGTACAATGGAACTTTTTGGGAAAATTAGTGTTAAAGGCCCTGGCCAAAAAAGCTTCATTAATTTTTCAGCTTCTTGCGGAATAGAGCTAACCAAAGGAGCAACATCTTTAGGATTAGCAATATGGACAATTAAAGGGTTATCCCCAGGCCTTCCTTTTGCTCGAAATATTTTAGACACAGCTTGGGGATCTAAAGCATTTGCTCCCAGTCCGTAAACAGTTTCCGTAGGAAAAGCTACAGTTCCTCCCCTTCTAATAATTTCTGCAGCTTCCTGAATAGGCGGCAAAGAAGGAACCTTTGGATCAATCTTATAATACTTAGTGATTATTTTTTTCATTTAATACACCAACTTTTCTTTATGAAAAATCAGATTTTTTAGCCAATACTACTCTCTCTAAGCCAGCATAGTCTTTGAAAGTTTGAATATTTGTAAATTTGCCAGCCAGCAACTTTGCTACGGATTCACTTTGCTCACAACCAATTTCCATAGCTAACCAACCACCGCTAGCCAAAAGCTTAGGGGCTTCTTCAGCTAGACGCCGGTAAAAAACTAAACCATCCGTCCCTCCATCCAAGGCCAAATGGGGTTCGTAAGTCACCTCTGGCTGTAATAGAGGAAGCTGCTCTGTGGGAATATAAGGAGGATTTGAAACAATTATATCAAATTTACTATTTTCCTTAAGAAAAGGTTGTAATAAATCGCCTTGGACAAAATCTATCTTAACTCCAGCTCTTGCAGAGTTCTCTCTAGCCACTTCCAGTGCCTGTGCAGAAATATCTACGGCAGATACTTGTGCTTCCGTCCAAAACCTTTTTAGAGCAACAGCAATTGCACCGCTGCCAGTACCCACATCTACGATACGTGAATTCAAAGGAGTTTTTCCCTTTAATTTTAAAACTTCTTCCACCAAAATTCCTGTATCATCTCGGGGAATAAGTACACTAGGGTTTACTTGAAACTCAATTGACATAAATTCCTGCCGCCCAAGTAGATATTGCAAGGGATAATGGGTGGCCCTCTGACCAACCAGTTTACGGAAAGACTGCTGCTTAGCTGAATCAATCTTGGAAAATAAATTTGTGAGCAGTTTTACGCGATCCCAACTTAAAACATAGGCCAAGATTACTTCTGCTTCCAACCGGGCACTTGAAATACTGCTTTTCTGTAAAAAAGGAACCGCCCAGGAAAGTTCTGTCTTCACTGTCGGCGGTTCATTATTTATGGCCACTTTATTCCACCTTCTTTAGCCTTTCAGCTTGTTCTGTGGTGATTAAGGCTTGAATGATTTCATCTAAATCTCCCTCAAGAATAAGATCTAATTTGTGTAAAGTTAAGCCAATACGATGATCCGTTACTCTGCTTTGAGGAAAATTATAGGTTCGAATTCTTTCGCTTCTGTCTCCCGTACCTACTTGGCTTTTTCTAGCACTTGCCAACTCACCTTGCTGTTCATCTTGGGCTTTCTCCAGAAGTCTAGCTCGCAATACTTTTAAAGCTTTTTCCTTGTTTTTCAACTGGGACTTTTCGTCTTGGCAAGATACTACAATCCCCGTAGGTAAGTGGGTAATTCTTACTGCCGATTGAGTAGTATTGACAGATTGTCCTCCCGGGCCGCTGGAGCAAAAGATATCGATTCTAATGTCGTTAGGATTGATTTGTACATCAACCTCTTCGGCTTCCGGCAATACAGCAACTGTAACAGTGGAGGTATGAATCCTTCCTCCTGATTCAGTAGCCGGAATCCGTTGAACCCGATGGACACCACTTTCAAATTTCAAGCGGCTGTAAGCACCATAACCATTAATGCCAAAAATTACTTCTTTATATCCACCCATGTCAGTAGGGTGATCACTAAGAATTTCCAATTTCCAGCCTTGCCGTTCTGCGTAGCGGCTGTACATCCTAAATAATTCTCCTGCAAAGAGAGCTGCCTCTTCTCCTCCAGCACCGCCTCTGATTTCCATAATAACGTTCTTCTCGTCATTAGGATCTTTAGGCAAAAGCAATATTTTTAGCTTTTGCTCTAATTCAGGCAAAAGCTCTGCCAACCGCTCTAACTCCTGTTGAGCCATTTCTCTTAATTCGGGATCTTGTTCTTCAGCTAAAATTAAATCCGCTTCTTCTTTTTCCTGTAGCGCCTTTTTATACTCACGAAAAACTGAGACAATTTCCGTTAAAGCAGAATGAGCTTTGGCTGTTTTTTGAAATTCAACTTGATCAGAAACTATTTCTGGTTTGCTCAAAAGTTGTCCTAATGTCTCGTATTTTTCTTCTATAGTTTGTAATTTATCTAACATAATCTACTACCTCCAGCCTTTCACTTTCCATCCTTTTCTGCTCATCTAAGACAGCTTCTAAGGCGCAGATTGCCACTTCCAGCTGTTTATCATCCGGCTCTCTAGTTGTTAATTTTTGCAGCCACAAGCCTGGTGCAATCATAGTTTTAACCAATGCATGATGAGCATGTTTACCTGACCATTTAATAAATTCATAACTAATTCCAGCAACAATAGGCATTAGCAGCAGCCGAGAACCAATCCTAACCCATATATTGGGAGCAGTAAAAAAGGAAAATAAAAAAATAGTCAGCACTAGTACAGCAAGCATAAAACTAGTTCCGCAGCGTGGATGGAGAGTGGAGTGTTTTCTGGCGTTACTTACTTCTAGCTTTTCTCCTGCTTCGTAAGTATGAATTGTCTTATGCTCCGCTCCATGATATTGGAATACTCTTTGGATATCACTCATTTTACCAATACCATATACATAAGCAATAAAAATTCCAATGCGTAAAAATCCTTCTAATATATTCTGCCAGAATACATTAAAATATGCTTTCATGAAATAGGCTGCTACAGTTGGGATAACAACAAAGAGCAGTAAGGCCAAACCGACAGCCACCACCATGGTCAAAGCAATTTCTTTATTGCTTAGGGTCTCTTCTTCATCATCATCAACAGACATATTGGCACTGTAAGTTAGAACCTTAATACCAAGAATCATTGCCTCAAAAAGAGCAACAACGCCGCGAAGCAAAGGCCATTTTAGAAAAGGGTAGCGTTGTACTATGGAATTAATTTTTTTCTTGTCAACAATAATTTCGCCTGTTTTTTTACGCACGGCAACAGCCCAATCTTTGGGGCCTCGCATCATAACTCCTTCAATAACCGCTTGTCCGCCGTATTGAAATGGTTCAGCCATGTTGTCACTTCCTTTCCCTTAAAACAGCCCGCTTAGATAAGAATGGCGAAGCATACGCTCCGCCCTTTTCTTACATGCCATATCTCTTTTTGAAACGTTCGACTCGTCCGCCTTTTTCTACAATACGTGATTTAGTGCCCGTATAAAAAGGATGACATGCGGAACAAATTTCTACTTTAATGTCTTTTTTAACCGAAGCTGTTTCGATGACATTACCGCAAGCACATGTAATTGTTGTTTTTTGGAACTCGGGGTGAATACCCTTTTTCACTTGGTGTCACCTCTTTTCAACCAATCTTTAAGTATCTATTGTGATCCGTTTCAGAACAGGAATACAACAAAATAAATTATACCATATAAAATAGAATCTTGGCAACTATTCAAGAACTTTTCGTACAACTGGTTTCGTATAATTTCCAATTCCTACCTGAGGCAATTCTTTGTGCAAAATATCTAAAAATCTAGTAATACCTATTGTTTCTCCCTGAGGCTGGGGAATTGCCTTTAAGAAAACATCAGGATCAATATTCAAATTTCTGATTTGAAGCAATTTTACGCCATTTTCTTGAACAAAAGTAATTAACCCTTCCATTTCCTCTTCCCTATCCGTTACGCCGGGAAAAGTCAGCAAATTCACGGAAGTATGTACACCTTTTTCCGCTGCAAATTTGAGAGTTGCAGCCACATCTTGCACAGTATAATTTTGCGGTCTGTAATAAGCATTATAAATTTCAGGATTAGGGCTAATTAAACTAACACGCATTGCATCCAGGCCCGCTTCAATCACTTGCAAAATTTCCTTGGTTAAACCTCCGTTAGTATTCATATTGATAGTGCCACAGTCAGTTTTTTCCCGGACTTGACGAATAGTTTCTGCTAGGAGCTGAGCTTGTAAAGATGGCTCTCCTTCACAGCCCTGGCCAAAACTAATAATTGCTGTTTCGTCCCCTAGATGATTCACAGCTATTTGGACTAATTCATCAACTTCTGGTTTAAAATTAATGCGGCTTTGGGGAGACGGGCAACATTCTGCCGGCTGCATTGAAATACAGCCCATACAGCGGGCGTTACAAGCAGGAGAACTAGGCAAGCCTCCCTCCCACCGTTCATAAAATATATTTTGAGCCGTAAAGCACTCATACTCTAAGGCACATTTAGCTAATTGAGCTAAAATTCTATTTTTCGGCAATTTTTCTAATTTCAGCCTTACCTTAGCTGCTAAATCTGCCGTATTATAATATTTAGGGTTCCAATGATCATCCTCGTCTGTTTGAACTGCAGCTGCATAAAGTTCTCCATCTTTAAAAGCTACAGCCGTATAGCCCATTAAAGGCAACTGTCCTAAATCCTCCCGCACATAGCCTGGCAGCAAAGTTCTAGAATAGCCCTGGGGCAGTAAAGCACCAACTGCTAAAGCCTTTTTTCGATTGAACGGGCTATGTTTTACCGCTTTGAATTGGCCTTGAGCAGTCATTCCCATGGGCAAACAGCCTGGCAGCATTGTTAAAGACGCCCCTTGAGGCAAAGGAATCAATTCTTCCTCTAAAGGCTCTACCCATTGATCTCCTAGTCTACCAGTTGGCCCAAAATGAGGATGTTCAAATAGTTGTCCTTTCTCGTTAGCAAAAGCTAAGTGATACAAGCATAAAAACTCCTTTCCGAAAAGCAAAGCGGGAGGTAAGGTGTAAACATTTCTATTATAGCATACTTATCGACATACTTACCTCTGAACTAAATATCTTTTCGGATTAACTATCTGCCCATCCTGGCGAATTTCCAAATGTAGGTGGGGGCCTGTTGTCCTACCCGTATCCCCTACTTTAGCAATTGCTTGTCCTGCACTAATCCAGGCACCCTCTTTGACTAAAATTGATGATGCATGAGCGTATAAAGATTTAAGGCCGTTTCCATGGTCTATAATAACCGCAAATCCATAAATGTTATTTTTCCACCCGGCAAAAATAACTTTCCCATCTCCAATGGCTCTTATTTTTTGTCCTGCTGGTGCACCAATGTCTAAACCATGATGAAATTCCTCTCCTCGCTTACCAAAATTAGAAGTAATTGGTCCAGTTACGGGCCATTCTAAAGAATAGTAGCTACGAGAAGCTATTTTATAGGCGCTTTGCGGATAATTCCTTATTTCTGCATCAAAAGGTGTATAAGCAAAATTAGTCGGTATAATTAAAACTGCGCCAGTTTTTAGTTCCTTCGGATTAGTTAAATAATTGATTCCCATTATTTTGTGGATATCAGCATCGTACTGATGGGCAATTCCCCATAAAGTGTCCCCTTCTTGAATCTGATAAAACCTAAGAACCTGCATTCTTACTTGCCATAAGTCAACTAGTTTTTGTCCTGCCTCTGCGGCCAGCAAACTAAAGGAGTTAAAGCATACTGCTAGTAATAGCGCAGCCAGCCAGATTTTGGACTTCATAAAATTCATTTTTTCACCTCATATTTTTTGTATTAAATGTAAATATAAAACTCAAGTTCTATTGTGACCCTTGCAATAGAAAATTATACATTTAAGCTCTAATTTCTCCATCCTAGACAAAAAAACCCTGCATTATGAATAATGCAAGGGTTCTTCTAGTTGTTTTTTAGGCTCGGAATAATTTTGGCAAAGCTCGAAGCAAATCTTGATTAGTTTTTGTTTTTTGCAAAGCATCAAACAGCATTTCCGCAACTTCTACGCTGCCTAAAGAATTATTAACTTTCCGGAAATTCCACATTAATTCCAATTCTTCTCTGGAAAGGAGGAGTTCTTCCCTTCTAGTACCAGAACGTTTTATATCAATAGCTGGGAAAATTCTTCTCTCAGCTAACTTACGGTCTAAAATCAATTCCATATTGCCAGTGCCCTTAAATTCTTCAAAGATAACATCGTCCATTCTGCTTCCTGTTTCAATTAATGCTGTGGCCAAAATTGTTAGGCTGCCGCCTTCTTCAATTTTTCTGGCTGCTCCAAAAAAGCGTTTAGGTCTATGAAGTGCTGCCGGATCCACGCCTCCAGATAAAGTTCTGCCACTTGGGGGCACCACTAAATTATGAGCTCGAGCCAAGCGAGTAATGCTGTCTAAGAGAATTACTACATCTTTTTTATGCTCAACTAGCCTTTTAGCTCTCTCCAAGACCATATCGGCAACTTTAACATGATTTTCCGGCGGCTCATCAAAAGTTGAACTAACTACGTCTGCCTTCACAGAACGCTCAATATCTGTTACTTCCTCCGGCCTTTCATCAATTAATAAAATAATCAGTTCTACATCTGGATAATTAGCTGAAATAGCATTGGCTATTTTCACCAATAAAATAGTTTTTCCCGCTTTGGGAGGGGCAACAATTAAACCCCTTTGGCCTTTGCCTAAAGGACAGATCAAATCAATTATCCTTGCTGAAATATCACTTTCCTGTGTTTCTAAAGTTAATCTTGATTTAGGATAAATTGGAGTTAAAGCATCGAAGTGCAATCTTTTAGGGGATAATTCAGGGTCATCTCCGTTGATTTTTTCAACTCTAAGCAGGGCGAAATATCTTTCAGCTTCCTTAGGCGGTCTAACCTGGCCGCCAACTTTATCGCCAGTTCGCATGTCAAAACGCCTAATTTGGGATGGGGATACATAGATATCATCTTCGCTGGGGAAATATTTAAAAGGTCGTAAAAAGCCATAGCCTTCCGGCAAAATTTCCAAAACGCCTTCCGCAAATAGATAACTGTCTTTTTCCGTCTTGACCTTTGTTATTTCAAAAATCAACTCTTTTTTTCGCAGTTTAGAATACCCTGTAATACCTAATTCCCTGGCCATTTGATAAAGCTCGACCATGGTTTTACTTTCTAAATCAACATGCTGCAAAATCATTCCTCCTAATGTAATTTATTACATTCAAATAGATACTATTATTTCCTGGAAATTTTCTTCTCTAGGGATTAAATGCTGGCTAATCGGATAATTAGGCAGGGTGAAAGGGGAAATAAATGTAATCATAAATTATTGTACCATTATCTGGCAACGTGGGTCAAGTTGAAATGAGTTCGGGCCCAAAAGGATTTTTATACTCCCTTTTGAACCCAAGCTCTTCCATTTAACAGTTAAAATTATTCTAATTATTTATTACATAGTTTTTTCCATTGAGGTTTTTTATCTAAACAGTGAATAGCTTCAATAAAACGAATTGTGCCTGTTTTTCCTCTGATCACCAAAGTGTTGGTAGTGGCATTTCCATTAGAATGGAAAATAACACCCTTTAGTAAAGTACTTTCTGTAATTCCCGTGGCAGCAAAAATTATATCATCGCCTTTAGCTAAATCTTCCATGGTTAAAAGTTTATGTACATCGTCTAACCCCATTTTTTTAGCTCTCATAATTTCCTGTTCGTCTTCAGGCATGAGTCTGCCTTGCATTTCCCCTCCCAGGCATTTCAAGGCAGCTGCGGCCAGAACGCCCTCAGGTGCTCCACCAATTCCCATCATAATATCTACACCTGACTGTGCAAAAGCTGTAGCAACAGCAGGGGAAACATCTCCATCAGAAATTAACCTAATCCTGGCACCGGCTTTACGCACTTCATTAATAATTTGTTGATGCCTCGGCCGGTCTAAAATTACCACAGTTAAATCAGAAATACTTTTCTGCAATGCTTTGGCAACTGCAGTCAAATTATCTATAACTGGAGCATCTAAATTAATGGCACCAGCAGCTTTCGGCCCTACAGCTATTTTGTCCATATACATATCAGGTGCATGCAACAAGCAACCTGGCTCAGCAACTGCCAAAACAGCAATAGCACCAGTCAGCCCTTTAGCCACAATATTGGTCCCTTCTAAAGGATCAACGGCAATATCTACTTTCTGTCCTCCTTGGCCTGTTCCTACTTTCTCCCCAATGTACAACATTGGAGCTTCATCCATTTCTCCTTCGCCAATTACTACCGTACCATCAATGTTAATTGAATCAAAAACGGAACGCATAGCAGTAACTGCTGCATCGTCGGCAGAAATTTTATCGCCCCGTCCCAACCAACGAGCTGCACCTAAGGCAGCAGCCTCAGTTACCCTGGCAAACTCTAACGCCAATTCTCTTTCCATCTAAATACCTCCGTTTTTCTCCTTTTACTCCATTTACGTAAATTAGGATAACTTATATCCATAGTTCCTTCAGGATTAGTATAGCATATTTTAGGCTTTAACCTTATCCCAATCTGCCAAAAATTTATCAATGCCTAAACTAGTCAATGGATGGGCAGCCATTTGCTGTAAAACTTTAAAAGGTACAGTAGCAATGTCGGCCCCTATTAAGGCAGCTTGAGTAACATGTAAAGGATGTCTAATGCTGGCGGCAATAACTTCTGTGGCAATATCATACTGATAAAAAATTTTGACAATATTCTTGACTAAATCCATACCGTCTTGCCCGATGTCATCTAACCTACCTACGAAGGGGCTTACATAGGTACAGCCTGCTCTAGCAGCCATTAAAGCTTGGTTTGCCGAAAAAATCAAGGTAACGTTTGTTGGAATATTTTTAGCGGCTAAAACTTTAACTGCCTTAAGTCCCTCTAAGGTCATTGGTATTTTAATGACAATATTGGGGTGTATTTTAGCCAGCTCTCGTGCTTCTTGAATCATACCATCTGCTTCTAGGGAAATTACTTCTGCACTAATGGGACCATCAACAATTTCTGTAATTTCCCGGACAACTTGCTTAAAATCTCTGCCCTCTTTAGCGATAAGAGAGGGATTAGTCGTTACGCCACTAATAATTCCCCAGCTGTTGGCTTCTTTAATTTCATCAATATTGGCTGTATCAATAAATAACTGCACTTAAATCACCTCGACTTTATTTTGTTAAATAAGCTCTTTGCCAGATACTGTCTTTACTAGCAACTAAAGTATTCATTTAGTCTATATAGTATCCTTTTAGACTTGAACTATACTTTTGCCTTGGCAAATGAATTGAAATGTGAAAAAGCTGCAGCAAATGCTGCAGCAAATTTATTTGACGATTAGGCTTTTCCTGCACTGCCAAAAAGCCTAATTTTTTCACGAATAACTGCACTCATAGCTTTTTTGGCTGGTCCCAAAATTTTTCGTGGGTCAATTTCTTTAGGATTATTGCTAATAACTTCGCGAACGCCAGCCACAAAAGCTTCCCTTAAGTTCGTATCAATATTTACTTTTCTTACGCCTAATTCAATAGCTTGCTTAATAGCATCATCTGGTACACCGGAAGATCCATGTAGTACGATAGGTATTTTCACCAATTCCTTAACTTTTTTTAATCTCTCAAAATCAAGTTTAGGAGTCCCTTTATATTGACCGTGGGCAGTTCCAATGGCAATTGCCAGGGAGTCTACTCCTGTAGCATCTACAAATCTTTTAGCTTCAGCCGGATCAGTCATACTGGCTTCCCATTCACTGACAGTTACATCATCTTCAGTGCCGCCGATTTTCCCAAGCTCAGCCTCTACAGATACTCCTACAGCCCTAGCCACATCTAACACTTTATTGGTTAAAGCTATATTTTCTTCTAAAGGAAGTTTAGACCCATCAATCATAACGGAAGTAAATCCATAACGAATACACAGCATAGTTTGTTCAAAGCTAGTTCCATGGTCAAGGTGCAAAGCAACAGGCACAGAAGCCTTTTCAGCAGCAACTTTCGTCAAACCGGTTATGTACTCCAAGCCAGCATATTTAATTGCCCCTTGACTTGCTTGAACAATTACAGGCGCTTTTTCGGCTTCTGCCGCTTCAACTATGGCCTGAATAATTTCCATGTTATTGCAGTTAAAGGCTCCTACGGCATATCCCCCAGCCTCTGCTCGATCAAGTAATTCTTTCGCTTGCACTAGTGGCATAAAGATCCCTCCAATAATTTAATACAGCTGCCCTCGGCAGCTGTTTTCACCTTTTACTAGTCTTCCCATTATTAGATCTTTTTCTGCGCGTTGCCTTAGACAATTTGACAAAATTAAATCCACATTCGGTAAGTTGAATTCTTGAGGCATTTTTAAAATTCTCTATATCTCCAGCAGTTTCTGCCTTAATCCTGGCAATAGAATTGCAGTCTTCGCATCTTAATTCCAAGGAATCAGGAAAAACTTCTATTTCAATGTTTTGATTGCCGCATTGGCAGCGAAGTTCCCCTGCTTCTGCTATCTCATTAATCCGGTCTAGTATCTGATACATTACTTCCGGATTATCAAAATAGTCTACAAATCCTACCTCTTGAGCAATATCCTCCAACGAACGGTTTTGTTGCTGTACACACTGTCTTATCTTTTCCTTTGGTCCAATGTAAGCTATTTCAATCCCCGTATCTGTACATTCAATTTCCAAAATATTTTCTGACCAGATTTGCTTACGCTTAAAATAATATAAATGTTTAGACTCACACATCTCACAATCTATTTGCAGCCAGAACATTTTTCGATCCTTCGTTCCGACGCTAAGGAGACTTCGTCCACAGGAACATTCCATCTTGTAAGTTCTTTGCCTAGCAAAATCAAAAAAAGATAAAGAGTGTAATTCCAATTGGTTGCAAGCAGGACACCGCATGGCAATAATGCTAAGTGTTGGAACACACATTTTTTTCACCTCAAAAGTTCTATTCGTCAAATTTAGCGGAAATCCTGCACTACATAGATAAAATTCCCAACACAAAAGGAATTAAGTATCTTTTAATTTTTATTAGAAAATTAAGAACAGATGTTTGAAACCGCCTCGATAATTTGATTAATGTCAAAAGGTTTGGCTAAAAATCCCTTAGCTCCCAACTCTTCGGCTTGCTCAATTAAATTTTGTTCATCAAATGCCGTCATCATAATCACCGGGATATTTTCACCTGAAGAATTCATTTGTTGAAGAACTTGGAGGCCATTCATATCCGGCATTTTCATGTCCAGCAAAACAACTTCGGGTTTTGTTTTATGCATTACACTTAAAGCTTCCTGTCCGTTGGCGGCCAGTGTTACTTCGTAGTCGTTTTCCTCTAAAACTTCTGCCACTAAATGCCTAATGCCTGGCTGATCATCAACAACTAAAATCTTACTCTTACCTCTCATTTTTCAGAACTCCCCGCATATTTTTTAATCCGTAATTAATTCAATATTGTTATAATTCTGCAAGAGGTAAAAAATTCCTGCTTAAAATTAGCCAATTAAAAATATCTGTTAAATATTGGACACTTCTGCCTGTTTCTTTATCTGCCATTCACCACTAGTTAATCTTACTAAGTAAGCACTGCCCTCTCGAAAATAAACTCGCGGCAAACGGGGGTTTGTAGATAATCTGCGCATCTTTACTTCCACTTCGTCCCCTAGTGCAACTTTCTCATCAACATTGGCCATACTGAGCTGCATACCTAGTCTGCCCACCAAAGGATATTTCTTACCTTTAATAATTATGCCCAAAGACCTTTTTTTATCAATTAAATTTAAATATAATTTAGCAGTCATTTTAAGAAAATCTAAAAAATTTTTTGGATAAACTTGAGGACTTACAGTTAAGCCATCGGCCCAACCTAAGGGAATTACTGCAATCATGCCCCCCTTGGAAGTTATATAATCTCTGCCATACCCGATGCTTGTCCCAGCAGGGACCTTTTGAACATGAATAACCCTGGCTTTAATTTTCCAAGGATCCCGCAATTCTAACTTATTTTTAACTTGAGCCGGGTGCTGTCCATACAGTAGTGTTCCAACACGGACCATATCATAGGATAACTCCGGTAAATCTATAGTAGCCGCACTGTTGGCAATATGGAGGCAAGGGATTTCCAGCCCCATATCTTTAGTTATTTTCACTGCTTGCTGAAATTTCTCATTTTGTTTTTGCGTAAAAGAATCTCCTTGGGAAGCTTGCGCTAAATGAGTAAATAAGCCTTCAATAAAAATATGCTTATATCCTCTTGCTCTTTCTAAAAAGTTTTGAAAATTTTCCAAGAGTATCCCTGTCCGCCCCATACCAGTTTCAACTTTAATATGTACTGGTACTTTTTGGTTTGAACCAGCTTTGCCAGCCAAATCATCAAGCTGACTTATGCTGCTAACAGCAGCAGTCAGCTTGTACTTAATAATTAATTCCTCCTCGCCGGGAAGGAAGGGACTAAAAACTAAAATTGGGGTTTTAATGCCATATTCCCTTAATTCAATGCCTTCGTCAACTGTCGTAACACCTAACATGGCTACTCCTTCTGCTGCAAAAACCCTAGCTGCTTCTACTGCACCCAGACCGTAGGCATCTGCTTTAACTACAGCTAAAATTTTAACATCAGGTGCTACAACTTTTCGAACTTGTGCTAAATTAAAGCGTAAAGCATCTGTATCGATTTCAACCCAACGGTTGCCAACTAAATTGCGCCAAGGCAAAGTACCCACCTCATTTCTTGCCGGCAATTTTTTTCTTAAAGTCGATTAATTTACGAATTCCCTTGTAATATAAAGGCTCTGCCATATTCCAGGCAGCATACCATAGTTTATCAAAAACCAAATCAAATTCTCCAATGAATTCAGTAAAATCTCCATTAAAGCCTTTTTTAAAGCGATATAAACCATAAAGAGGATTATCCTCAGTCAGTTCTCCTGGCACACCTCGAAAATCGTATAATGTACAATTATTCTCTTTAGCCCATTTAATCATGGTCCACTGTAGCAAATAATTGGGCATCACGTTTCGGTACTTATTGCTGGAGGCTCCATAAAGATACCAGACCTTATCCCCATAAAGTAAGGCTAATGTACCTGCTATAACTTTCTGCTCATACTCTGCCAAGAAAATTTTGGCCAGCCCTTTTTCCACTAATTGCTCCCAGATTGTTTCAAAGTAGGCATAAGAACGGATTAAAAATTTATCCCGTTCGGCTGTTTCTATTAGTACATCATAGAAAATCTTTAAATCCTCTTTATTCTCAGCTGTTCTAATGGTAACTCCCCTTTTTTCCGCTAAGCGCAGGTTATAGCGAGTCTTGGAGTGCAGATTGGCGAAGAGCTCCTCTAAAGTAGGCTTAATATCTAAGCGAAAAACAAATTTAGGCTGGGTGCCCTCAAATCCCTCTCCCGATTGGGCAGAACGGAATCCTGCCTGTTGAAAGTAATTAATAAAATCCTGATTTTGAACAGAGATATCGGGATCTATTTTTAATAGAATAGCACCGTGCTTTTTAGCTATTTTTTTCGTCTCCTTCCAGAGGAAATCCATCAATGCATAATTTGTAGGGTCTACTACGGGCCCTCTAGGAGCATAGAAAATAGCTTTATTAAAAACAGGAAGTTTGCGCTTTAAAATAGATAAAGCAGCAACTATCTTTCCTTCTTCTTCCACAACCAAGCGTAAAGGTTCCCAAGAAGTTAATGCTTTTACCTCTCCCCATTCATAGGATTGGAGTATATGTCCTTTCGGCGCCCAAGCTGTAAATTCATCAAACTTTCGGCTTTCGTCAACACCAATTAATCGCGCTTTCCAATTCACTTTCATTCCTCCTAAAGCATTACTTATTGTCGATTATATCAAAAGAAAAAGGCTTTGAGTAACCAAAGCCTTATCTATCTCTGTTTTCTTTCAAGGGCCGCTCCCACAAAATCCCGAAACAAGGGATGGGGACGATTGGGCCGAGATTTAAATTCGGGATGGAATTGAGAAGCTACGAACCAAAGATGATCCTTTAATTCAATAATTTCCACTAGGCGATCGTTAGCTGACGTGCCGCTAATTATCAATCCCTTTTCAGTTAGTTTCTGACGAAAGTCGTTGTTAAATTCATACCGATGGCGATGACGCTCTTGAATTAGGTCCTTCCCATAAGCCTTAGCCGCAAAGCTGTCAGCTTTCAGGTGACAAGGGTAACTACCCAAGCGCATGGTCCCGCCTTTTGCTTCAACATCCTTCTGTTCCGGTAACAGATCAATGACGGGATATGATGTATTAGCCGCAAATTCCGAGCTGTTAGCCTCCTTTAAGCCACATACATTACGGGCAAATTCTACTACAGCTAACTGCATTCCTAGACAAATCCCTAAGTAAGGTATTTTATTTTCCCTAGCGTAACGAATAGCCTTAATTTTGCCTTCTACGCCCCGGTCGCCGAAACCACCTGGCACTAAAATACCATCTGCATCGTGCAAGTATTCCTCTACATCTGCGTCGTCCAGCTTTTCAGCATGAACCCATTTAATGTCAATTTTACAGTTATGGAAAATTCCTGCATGTCTCAAAGCTTCAGCCACACTCATGTAAGCATCCTGAAGTTCCACATATTTTCCTACAATAGCTATGGAAACTTCTTTTGAAAGATGTTTGATTTTTTCTACCATTTGCTTCCAATCATGCATATCTGTCGGACCGCATTTTAAGTTAAGTCTCCGAATAACAATTTCATCTAAGCCTTCCTCTTCGAGGAGCAATGGCACCTCATAAATTGAATCCGAATCAACGTTTTGAATAACGGCTTCTTTATCAATATCGCAAAAGAGAGCTATTTTTTCTTCCATATCCTTGGATAAGGGTTGAGTTGAACGGCAGACGATGACATCAGGCTGAATCCCAATACTGCGCAATTCTTTCACGCTGTGTTGAGTTGGCTTTGTTTTAGCCTCGCCAGCTGCCGATAAGAAAGGAACAAGAGTTACATGAATGTACATAACATTTTCACGGCCAATGTCGCTCTTTAACTGTCTAATCGCTTCTAAGAAAGGAAGGGACTCAATATCCCCTACGGTACCACCAATTTCCGTAATAACTACATCTGGGTTTGATTCCTCTACTACACTATAAAAACGTTCCTTTATTTCGTTGGTAATGTGAGGAATAACCTGAACGGTGCCACCTAAGTAGTCTCCGCGCCGCTCTTTAGTAATAACCGACCAATAAATTTTCCCCGTTGTCACATTACTATTTTTAGAAAGATTAATGTCAATAAACCGTTCGTAATGTCCCAAGTCCAGGTCAGTTTCCGCGCCGTCTTCTGTGACAAAAACTTCACCATGTTGATAGGGACTCATGGTCCCCGGATCCACGTTAATATATGGATCAAACTTTTGAATAGCTACTTCCAACCCACGGCTTTTGAGCAAACGTCCCAAAGATGCCGCTGTTATTCCTTTGCCTAGGGATGAAGTAACCCCGCCGGTTACAAAAATAAATTTTGCCATAATAACCTCCAGTAATAAATAGCCTTAAATATTGTAGCCTTTTCTACTAAATGCGTCAAGAACATTACATTTTTTCCGGGGCTGTTACTCCTAACAAATTCAATAAATTATTGAGAGTCACTTGAGTAGCCTTAACTAAATTAATCCGTACCTGAGACAGTTCAGGTTCCACATTTAATACCCGGCAGTTGCTGTAAAAACTATGGAATAACCCAGCTAATTCCCCAGCATATTTTGTTAAACGGTGAGGTTCTAGGGCTAAGGCTGCACCAGTTACTACTTCCGGATAATCGGCAATTTTTCTTAGTAATTCCAATTCGGAAGGCTCTTTTAACAGTTCATAATTGGCTTCTCCGTTATTTGTAGAAACCTCTTGTACTTCCTTAGCCTGGCGTAAAATACTGCAAATCCGTGCATGGGCATATTGTACGTAAAAAACAGGATTTTCATTTGATTCCGATTTTGCTAAATCCAAGTCAAAATCTAAATGGCTATCGGCGCCGCGCATAACAAAAAAGTAGCGAGCTGCATCTTTCCCTACGTCTTCCATTAATTCCTGGAGAGTTACATACTGCCCTGTTCTTTTGGACATCCGGAGTATTTCACCATTGGAAAAAAGCCGCACTAACTGCATAATCACAACATCTAATCGATTGGGGTCTTGTCCCAAGGCTTGAAGAGCACCTTTCATTCTAGCCACATGGCCATGGTGATCTGCGCCCCATAAATTAATCAGCCATTCAAAGCCTCTTTCCAATTTATTTAGGTGATAAGCAATATCGGCAGCGAAATAGGTTGGGGTTCCATTGGACCTAACGAGTACTTCATCCTTTTCATCGCCAAAAAGAGTAGTTTTAAACCACAAGGCTCCCTCTTTCTCATACACATAGCCTTTTTCTTGCAGCAGCTTAATTGTTTTCTCAATAGCTCCAGATTCATAGAGGCTTTTTTCACTAAACCATTCGTCATACTTGACTCCAAAGTCTTCCAAACCTTTTCTAATGGCCTGCATCTTTTCTTCTAAACCAAATTGAGCTAATACTTTTCTACGTTCTTCCTCTTCAATATGTAAGTATTTATCCCCATATTGGGCAATAAAAGATTGGGCCGTATCCAACAAATCTTCCCCGTGATAGCCATCTTCCGGGAAAGGTACATTCTGCCCTAAGGCCTGTAAATACCTTGCTTCTAGGGATATGGCAAACTTTTCCATTTGATTGCCTGCATCATTAATGTAATATTCGCGGCTAACGGCAAAACCGGTTGCAGTCAGTAAACTAGCAATAGTATCACCAAGAGCGGCACCTCGAGCATTGCCCATGTGTAATAGGCCTGTAGGATTGGCACTGACAAACTCTACTTGTACCTTTTTGCCCTTGCCTACCTGTGAAGTACCATAGTCTTTCCCTGCTGCTAATACTTGAGGAATAATTTCGTATAACCAGCTATTATCCAACTTAAAATTAATAAAACCCGGGCCGGCTATAGTTATTTCTTGCACCCAGGTGCCTTCTTTAGTAAAGTTTTTTTCAATAATTTCGGCAATTTGTCTAGGTGCTTTTTTAGCTTCTTTAGCAAGGAGCATAGCTAAATTTGTGGCAAAATCCCCGTGCTGCTTTTCTCTAGGCACTTCTAAAACAAATTCCGGCAATGCGTTATAGTTAAGTTCTCCAGCTTCTTTTGCTTTTTGGGCCGCATTTTTTAAAGCTTCTTTAATATTTTGAATTATTTTGTGAACCATGTACACTCCAGTCAACCTCTTCTTTCTACTTTTAACTGTTGATATTTTACCCGTAATTTGACAATTTAAGCTAAATCAACGTTTCTTTTAGTAAATTTTTACTTCAGATTAATACTTAACTAACCTGCTGTCAAGGCAATGGGGTAATTGGTTTAATATTTCTAGGGCAAAATAACACAAGTAAGGCAACTTATTATTTTCTAGAAAAATAATAGGTTGCCATATTGTTTAACTCAGTTTTAAATTATTCGGGTATGGTAGCTAAATAAATCCCACGCTGACTTGATCCCGGTTTAGCCCAATCTAACAATAACCCGTGGGAATCTGCCGACCATTCTAAACTCATTAATCCTAATTTATCTCCCTCAGGCACTACTAGCAGTAAAGAAGGTTGTGCCTTCCCAAGCAATAAAACATAAATCGTATTTTGTCCATCTGTAAAGGCGATTTTTTCACCATCCGGCGACCAACTGACAGCATTGCCACCGCCAATACTTGTGCCTAATTTCCAGCAACTTCCATCGGGCTGGGCTAGCCACAAGCCACGTTCATCACTGCGTTTGCTTTTTACATTAATGGCAATGGTCTTTCCGTTTGGCGACCAGGCATAACTAATATTCTCCGCCTCTAGAACCGGTGTAACAGCTATTTTCTCACTGCCATCCAGGCTAGTATTCAGCAATTGTCCCCCGCTAAAGGATAAGGTCCTTTTGCCATTTGGGGAAACTGAATTAACTTTAATTAAAGGTAATACATCGGTAATATTGGAGGCTATAACGGAAGAGCTATCATCGGCCAAATTTTTTCCCCACAAAGTATAATGACCTGCTGTTGCTTCTTTAGTGGAAAAATAGGTAATTTTTTTGCCCGAAGCAGTCCATTGGGGCCTGACGTTGCTATAACCATCATCAACAGCAATCGGTTTAAGAATTATACTTTTGCTAGGTATTCCGGCTGCCACACTAGCCATTTTAATTGGACCTTCTAAGCGGGTAGGAGGTGTACTATCATCGTCCTGAACCTTATTATCCGCCAGATTTTCAGTATCAGATCCATTATTTTTTGATTTATTCTCCCCTGCCCCTGTGTTCTTTCCGGTGAATCCTTGATCCCCATTCTCCGCTAACTGTGGGACAATGGTTTTTTCTTGGCTAGCAGTTGTCTCTATATTTAAAGAATCTTCAGCAGTTTTCTCAATTCCGGTCTTATCTTTTACTTCCGTACCGGCTTTATCCTGCTTATCTTTTACAACCTGCCCAGATTCCCCTGCCGTATAATGGGCAACAACAGGAGGGTTTTTGGCAGTTAAAGAGTTTAAAGGTATCTTTGGCGACTTAGCCACCGCATTAAATATGAGCAGTGTACCAGTAGTGCCAATCAAAGCGGCAAAAGAAGCTGCCCTGGCAAAACGAGAGGCAAACAGCCTTTTCTTAACCTGAGCATTATTCAGTCCGGCAGTTGCTGCCGCAGCTTGTTCTTTCTTAGCTTTTACCGTCTCCATACTAGTTACTTTTTTCAACTCAGCTTCGTAAGTATTAATTTTGTCCATAACCTTTAAGGCAAAATCCGCCGGTGGTTCCACTTCAGTACAAAAATTTTCTAATAGCTTATTCGTCTGCTGTGCTAAGTCTACCTCTTGCCGACAAGCAGGGCAATTTTCAAGATGAGCCAAAAAAACTTTTTTCTGTTCAGCGGAAAGCAAATCGTCAAGGTAAGCAAAAATAGACTCTCTAATTTCCGGGCATCTCATACTTTGCCCCCCTTTCTAAAAGCAGACTTAATTTCTTTTGCAGCATGCTCTTCCCCCGAAATAATCTCGTCTCAATAGTAGATACGGGTAAATCCATTATTTCAGCTATTTGTTGGTATGTAAAATCTTCCAAATACCTTAAAATAATAGGCAAACGATAGTTTTCCGGCAGTTCAGCAATGGCCTTTTGAACTATCCTGCCAACCTCCCGTGTTTCAGCATATTCTTCAGGCTGAGAGTCAGCCGTAGGAATAGTCGGAGCAAATTCAATAACTTTTTCCAACGGTATATCTTGTTCATGTCTTTTACGTAGTGCTGTGTAGCAAACATTAGTAGCCACTTTATACATCCAAGGAAAAAAGGGTTTTTCTTGGTCATATTTATCCAGCACCTGATATATTTTGAGAAATGATTCTTGGGCTAAATCCTGTGCATCCTCTGTATTATTCGTCAGACGGTAGCATAGACTAAAAATCTGCTTTTGATACTTTTGGATAATTTCCGTAAAAGCCGCAGTATCGCCATTTAAGCACCGCTTAACCACAACTTCGTCCACGAGTACATCCAAACGTTTCACATCCTTTGTACTCTATAATCTAATACTATATTTTAAATTAAAAACTTGCATTTTTTTAGTCTTAATTAAAAGAAATTTCGTTTTATTTTTTTTACATGGCAATTCTTTGTTTCCACTCCTTTTATCTCCTCCCTATTTAGGCAGGATTTGGGTAAAAGATGTAGAAAAATATATTAAATACGAAATTTAAAGGAGAAATATAATGACCAGTAAAATAAAAATAGCTATATTTCTTGTGACTATTTTTTCTACACTTTCCTTATTAACCGGAAGTGGCCAAACAGCTCCCGTTCCACGAGTTCTAATTCAAAGTGACAGCTACCGCTTAAGTAAATATGAGCCCAAAGAAGGCACTTACTTAGGTGCTTATGTGGTGCAAGACACCTATATCAAAGCTGATATGCAAAAATTCAATGAGCTTACTGGTAAAAACCATGCCTCATTTTTTAGGTATGTGGGATATGGGCAAAAATTTCCTCAATCTTGGATTCAGGAATTGCAAAAAGTTGGTGCTGTACCTCATATTGCCTGGGAACCTAATGAAGGATTAGACGCTGTGCAAGACGATTTATACTTACGCTCTTTTGCCCGCAGCCTAAAAGAAACTGGAATGCCTGTTTTTCTTCGTTTTGCTTCAGAAATGAACGGTACTTGGGCAGCCTATAGCGGAAATCCTCAAAAATATATTGCCAAATGGCGCTTAGTCCACGATGTCATGGCCGAGGAAGCTCCTAATGTAATGATGGTTTGGACTGTATTTACCTTTCCACAAAATACAATTTTACAGTATTATCCTGGAGATAAATATGTGGATTGGGTAGGAGTAAATATTTATAATGTAGTTTATCATAATGACCAGCCTAATCAGAGGGCAGATCATGAGGATCCTTTAGAATTATTAGATTACGTTTACAATACCTTTAGCGATCGGAAGCCAATTCAAATTTCTGAATTCGGAGTTACCCATTATACTGTCACCGACAATCGCTATTACATTGATTTTGCCAGAAATAAACTTAGCCGCATGTATCGAGGCCTAGTAGAAAAATATCCTCGGGTTAAATCTATTTTCTATTTTGATGTAAATAATTTAATTAATGCCCCTGAAGGACGTAAAATAAATAATTATGCCATTACTGATGACCCACAAGTGTTAAGTGCATACTCTAAACTAATTAAAAACTCTCATTACCTTTCTAATGTAGGTGAAGATTTAGAAGGCCAGAAAGATAAAGAGCTCTTTAACTTAAAAGATCCTATTTATGTTGTAGGCAGTGTCACTTATGTTCCGGCAGCTTCCTTTGCCAAATATACTGGGGCTGCATTAACTGTTAATAAATATCCTCAAAGCATTACTTTAACTAAAAACGGTGCTGCATGCAGCTACCGCATCTATAGTAGATTCACCCCCAATGGAGCTGTTTTAAGAAATAATAGAAATTATATTCCTTTAAAGCAGACGGCTTGGAAAATGGGCTACCAAGTTAACTGGGATCCTACGGAGTATTTAATTACCATTAGCAAATAAAGTAGAATTAACTGCAAGCGATCGTGAGATCGCTTGTTTTTTGTTTAATTTATGGTTAAGGAATACATACTAGGAAATAATAAGAAAACTAAGCAGTTAAAGAAAGCTAAAGGAGTATACTATGAAACAAAAGATATGTTTACCTATTGAACTGCCGGAGCTAGCTAAGGTAGAAGAACAGCTTTATGCAGAAATACAAAGTACACCAGGGTTTTTAGGTGAAATATGCAAATATATGCTCAAGGCCGGTGGAAAAAGATTGCGTCCAACTCTGGTCCTCTTGTCGGCTAAATGTCATCAGGAAAATGTTTCACCGAAAGTTATTTGTGCCGCTACGGCAGTTGAATTAATCCATCTGGCTTCTTTAATCCATGATGATGTAATTGACAACTCCAGCAGCAGACATGGAAAACCAACAATTAATCAGTTGTGGGACAATAAAGTTGCTATTTTAGCAGGGGACAAGTTGTATGCTAAAGCATTTGACATTTTAGCTAAAAACGGTTTATACAACATCTTAAATTTAGTGGTGGAAGCCATTGAAGATATGTGTTCCGGGGAAATTGAACAGGCTCTGGACAGCTTTAATCTGGAGCAGGAGGAAAATAGCTACTACAATAAAATTAGCAAAAAAACAGGCAAATTAATTGCCGTCAGCTGTCAGTCCGGTTCTTTAGCAGGAGAAGCAGACGAAGAAACAGCACTGAGTTTACGCAATTATGGTTTAAACTTAGGTTACGCCTTCCAAATAACTGACGATATCTTAGACTTTACGGGGGAAGAGGAAATTTTAGGAAAGCCCGTAGGCTCCGATTTAAAACAAGGAACTCTTACCTTGCCCATTATTTTTTTATTGCATAACCCCAACCACAGGAGCTGGGTACAAAATATTTTAAAAGAAAAGAACATAAGCTCAACTAACCGCCAAAAAATTATTGAGGCACTATTAAGCACAGGTACTTTGCAAAAAGCTAAAGATATTGCTTACTCCTATGCCGAAGCTGCCCGCAACTGCCTGCACAATATTCCGGCAACTATTTACAAAGAAACATTGCAGGAAATAGCTTTACTAGCTATTGACCGTAGCTGCTAAGAAGTCAACCTTAAATTACCTGCAGAAAACGCAATAATTTACAAGTGTTATATAGTAAGGTTGCTCTCTTACCCGCCTTCTGTAATAAGTATTTGCTGATTTCAGCTAATACTCCCTTTTGAGCTTTAGGGTCCGAAAGATATAGCGCAAGCAAACCTTCCAACACAGTAACATGAAAAAGTGCATTAGGCAGCTTTCTAGCTCTTTCCAGGGACTGCTGATAAAAATAGCTCAATCTTTCCTGGCATTTTTGGGAATTTTGATAGTAAGCAACAAAATTAAAATCCTGGTACTGGCGGTCCTCTTCTTGGTCAATAAAATAATCTAGTAAAATATGGAGGCCTCCAATCCAGGGAAAATAGGCCTCATAAATTCTATCAATGGTTCCTTGGGTTAGAAAAGGCGAATGAGCAGCTGCTGACAGGACAAAAATGCCTAAGGTAGACCCTGTGGCAGCAGCAAATTCCCAGGTAGAAAGTTCCGGATAGATTTTTAAATACTCAGCTGCCCAATTAGTAAGCAAATTTTCCCGCTGACTTAATTCCACATGTTTATAAGTTTGTAAATCTGTATAAAGTTGTGCCAATTTCCTAACTTGTTCTTGAACCATGGAGTAATTAGGCAGAGCATTAATTTGTTTTTGGCACTCTCCTACCAAAGCCGCTAAATAACCTCCGTCATTTTTCCTGGGGTAAAATTCATAATAAGTATGCTCTTTTCCAGGTCTTAAGGCATCAAGCATTGCTTGATGCAGCCTCCGGAAAGCATTTCCATCAAAACAATCTCCCCGATCGCACAAATTGTCTAGATAGTCACTAATTGTTTGCAGGGCCACAATAAATTTTACCTGAGACAAATGTTCTGTCCCTGGATAGAGGGCAAAAATACTCCCCCCCTGGGCGTGAAATTTTTTTTGTCTTAGACTAGCTACTGCCTGTTTACCTAGTTCCTGATCCGGTGCCTTCCGGGCAAGATTTTCCCAAGCTTTTAACTCAAGTGTAACTAAAGGAAAAATTTTGCGTACAAATTGATAAACCAACTTTAAAGACACGTTGCTACCTCCTATTTGTATAAATTAACAGCCTCGCAACGATAAATTTTCATCCCCCGCTGACGAAATTTATCCTCGTACTCAGTAGTAACGTTGCCTTCTGCACCTCTAGCTGCTAAATCTAAACAAATATTTTTTAACTGCCAGCCATTTTCGCTAAATTCATTAAGACTAAACTCAAATAATTCCTCTCCATCGGTTTTAAAATGAACTTCCCCACCAGGTTTTAGTAATTTACTATATTCCTGTAAAAAGCTAGCATGAGTTAAACGCCTTTTCCGGTGGCGTTTCTTGGGCCAAGGGTCACAAAAGTTTATATAGAGCCTGTCTACTTCATCAGCAGCAAAAATTTGCGAAATATCTTTAATATCCACCCAAAGGAAAGCCATATTGGCTAATTCTAGCTGGGAAGCTTTCTTTACAGCCGTAAGTAAAACTTCTTCTGCCCTTTCAACTCCAATAAAATTTATTTCTGGGTTTTCCTTAGCAAGAGTAGTTATAAATTGTCCCTTTCCTGTTCCCAGCTCAAGATGAAGGGGGTTCTTATTTCCCCAAAATTGCTGCCATTTTCCATAATTTTTAAAGGGTTCTCGCACAAAAGACCCATAAGTTTGTAATTTTTCTTCCGCCCCTGGAATATTCCTCAATCTCATAAAACATACCTCATTTCTTTGCTTATCTAACTGACTAAAATTGGACCAATTCCCCAATATTTACATAAAGGTATTTTCCAATAATTCACGAATTATACAGTTTGTTTAAAATATATAATTAAGGAGGAGACATAATGCCAAAAGTAAAATGGCTGGCTATCTGCCTAGTCTTAGTTATAGCTTTAGGAAGCCTAGCAGGTTGCAGCCAGGCCGAACAAGGGTACTACAGTTTACTTAAGGAAATGAATCAACAAAAAGTCTATGGACACAGCGGCGAATTAACTCTTAATTTAAACCAGCTGCCAACGGAACTAACGGAAGATCCAGATTTAAAGCTCCTAGTCGAAAGTTTACAAAAGAACACTTTATCCTATGAAGGACAAGTTGATTTACCAAATAAAACTTTTGACTACAATTTCTATCTTACCGATAAAAACAGCGGTAAGAAAACTAAAATTTTAGGGTTAATGTATCAAAATGATGCCTTCTACATTCGCATCAAAGAAACCGTAGAATTTTTGAAAACTTTCAAAGACCCTGAACTCACTAAAGAACTAAATTGGGCTTTAGGCAATGCTGAATACCTTAAACTCAGCAACCAGGATTTAGCTCAAGCTTCGGACTTGCCTGACCAATTGCCGCAAAACCTATTTGAATTATCTTCTCTGCAGCAATCTTCTGCAGAAAAATTCTTTGATGGCTTAATGACTCAAGTATACCAAAATTATGAAACAAATTTAATAACCCAAGACGGAACTAAAAAATATACACTTAAATTAGATACTGCCGGAACAGTTAAATTCCTTGATTCTATTGTCTCTTATTCCATTGACAACATTGATTTAATAGGCACTTATTTAGAGTCCTACGTCAGTAATTTAACTTCCGCTGAATTAGCTGCTTTAGGTTTAAATCCTGAAGAAAAGCAGGATTATCTTGACCAAATTAAATCTTTTGTTGCAGACGTAAAAGCCAATGGGGCAGACTATAAAAAAGATTTTGCTGCCACTTTGGAAAGTGCTGAATTTAAAGATGCCGCCAATTCCCTGAAGGGAACTTCTTTTACCTCCAACTTAGAAAAAAAAGCAGATGATTCTATTCAAAGTAATCTAACAGCAGTGCTTAAATTTGCTGATCCAGAAAGGGATGAAGCTTTTGGACTAACAATGGAAAGCAAAAATAACGTCAAAGCTATACAATCTGTTAGTGTCCAAGCTCCTAAAAAAAATGTTTTAACTTTACAAAATTTAATTAAAAGAACAACTAAGACTATGCATATCTATTTAAAAAACGGTGTCTATACCTTTAGCACCGGAGGCACTACTACTGCCAATAAAATGAGCTGTAAAGTAATCGATGGTTCTACCTACTTGCCCATGCGCCAGATTGCCGAAACCTTCGGTGAAGAAGTAGGCTGGGATCAAAGACAGAATAAAGCATTTATTATCCGTTATGGCGAAGAGGTTCCAGTTACCGGCAAAATCTTCAACGGCCGGACATTTGTGAAAATTAGAGAGTTTGAAAAAGTAGATTATCGCATTTCCTGGGAGAAAAAGACTAATAAAGCTACAATAATTAAACCTTCTGATTTTCAATTATAAAAAGCTGTTGAAAAATTAAGTTTTTAACAAGGTGTAATGGTTATCAAAAAGGCTTATTTATAAGTAAGCTAGATAACCATTACACTATTATATAGCGATTCCCTTGCCGTACAACTGTCACCTTCCGGTTGCTTCTGCAATAAACACTTCCTTTATCGATTTGCCTGCCTAAAATCGCCGCTCTCAATTCTCTACAGCAATATTAAAGGTCTAGCCTCCTGTCCAAGTCTGCTACAACTTTTAAGCTGCAGCAAAAAGCAGTTCCTTCTATCTTCCCCCTTCCCCTTATCCCTATACATATTTTGGCAATATATTTTTAGCAGGTATCCTCCTAAATAAGGTAGAATATATAAAAACAAATTTTAGCCATAGGTGAAAAATATGACAACTAAAATAAAAATTTTAATTATTGATGATGACCCAAATATATGTCAACTGCTAAACTTATATCTGCAAAGGGAAAACTATACAGTCTTCTTAGCTCACGACGGCAGCACCGGCCTAAAAATGCTTCGAGAAATTAAACCAGATTTATTACTGCTAGACCTCATGTTGCCTAACATTAGTGGTTGGGAGCTGTGTAAACTAATTCGGGAGGAAAGCAATATCCCGATTATTATGTTGACTGCTAAAGATTCTAGTGAAGATAAAGTTAAGGGACTAGACTTAGGAGCAGACGATTATGTAGTTAAGCCCTTTGATCCCAACGAAGTATTAGCTCGTGTCAGAGCCCGTTTACGTCAAAATGTTAATCACTCAAATAACCCTGCTGAACAGGAAACAATCTTAGGGGATTTGGTGGTGAACATGTATAAGTATGAAGTCATTTTCCAAGGGAAGAAAATTTCCCTAACTCCAAAGGAAATTCAGCTTTTAAATTACTTCATCGCTAATCAAGGAATTGTTGTTTCCCGGGAACAAATTTTAGAAAAAGTTTGGGGTTATGCCTATGCAGGAGAAACCAGAACGGTGGATATGCATGTGCGGAATTTACGGGAAAAATTCAGCGGAAGTAACCATTGGCAGATTAAAACTGTTTATGGTGTAGGGTATAAATTAGAGGTTATAAATGTTTAAACATGTTTTTACTAAATTATTATTTACCTATACTGCTATTATTTTAGGCACAGTTGTGCTCTTAGCAGGCAGTTTATCTTATTTTTTCAACTTTTACTTTTTTAATCAAAAACAAAACACGCTGCTTAAAGCAGGTCAACAAGTGCAGAAGATTGTTTTAGACTCTAAAGCACAAAAAATTACGGCTGGAGAAATGTACAGAGCAATTAATAATTTAGGCTATATTACAGACAGCAGAATTTATGTTTTAGATAGTGCCAGATTAAAAAATTCTGATCCTACCAAGGCCGGCTCTTTAGCCAAAGATTTACAGCAAATTCTGCAAGGTAAAACAATTATTCATCAAAAACATTTTGTTAATGACCAGCAAAGATATGTTGTATTCGTGGGCATGCCAATTAAACTAAGCCAGGCCAGCACCGGAATTGTGCTTTTATTTTCCCCTGTGGAAAAATTAAATTTAGCTCTACATCAAATATATACCTTAATCTGGGGAACAGCTTGTTTTTCCGTTTTAGCCGGAACCCTGATTATTCTGTTTATTTCCTGGAGAATTTCTCGCCCCATTAAAAATATTCAGCAGTCTGCTGTCCGGCTGGCAGAAGGATTTAATACCAAAGACATTCCTGTTATAGGTCAAGATGAAATTGCTGAGCTTACCCAAAGTTTTAATTACATGAAAAACCGGCTTCATAAAATTGAGGCTATGCGCAAAGATTTAATTGCTAATGTTTCTCACGAACTTCGGACTCCTCTAACCTCCATTAAGGGATTTATTCAGGCAATTTTGGATGGGGTAGTTGAACCTAAAGAACATCCTAAATACTTAACCATTGTCTTTCAAGAAACAACTAGGCTCCACAGATTAGTCGACGATCTACTGCACTTAGCTCGGCTACAGACAGGAAATATAAAAATAGAAAAAAAGCAAACTCCTTTACAACAATTAATTGAGCAAGTAATAGAACAAACCCATTTTAGAGCCCAGGAAAAAAACATTGTTTTCCAAACCTTTTTTTCAACTGAAAATCTAACCCTAAATGCAGACCGAGATAAACTGCAGCAAATTTTACTTAACTTGGTAGATAATACACTTAAGTACTCTCTGCCCAATACTCCCATCCGGATTGAAGTACTGGATGAAAAAAAGTGGGTTCAAATTAAAGTGCAAGATTTTGGACCTGGAATTTCCGCAGATGAACTGCCTTATATTTTTACTAAATTCCACCGTGCTAAGGATACTAGCCGGCAGAAGCCTGGCACTGGCCTTGGATTAGCAATTGCCAAAGAACTTGTGGAATTGCACGGGGGGAAAATATGGGTGGAAAGCACCGTCCATGTAGGTACAACCTTTTTCGTCCGTCTGCCCAAATAACAACTTTACAAACAATTTACATTTAATTATAACTTATTTTACAAATGTATTGTATAATCCACATCAAGGATAGGACAAACAAGCATAAATTATCTTAGGAGAATAAAATGAATAAAAAATTCATCATGCTCTTATGTTTATCCTTAACATCCTTCGTACTAAGCGGGTGTTTTCAGGAAATACAGCCGACCAAGGCCGAAAAAAAACCAACAACAGCTCAGCCTAAAGCAACGCAGAAAGCAGCTCCAACCAAACCTGCTAAAAATAGCGGCACTGGACAACCTAAAGAAAATGATTTGCTAATCAAGACTGAAAACAAAATTTCTGAACAGGAAGCTGATGAACTTATTCAAGAAGTAGACGAACAGCTAACAGATTTGATTGAAACCCTTGATCAAATGGAGTCCAACCAGATACCAGAGGAAGATTTAGAATATTAAGGAGATAAATTAAATGCGCAGAATAGTTACAGTTCTATTGGTTTTCAGTATTTTGTTCGGCTGCAGTATAACTTTAGTCCAAGTGGAACCTGCTTTGGCAAGTAAGCAAACAGTTTCACCTAAAACTGTCGCTGTCCAACCAAACCTTAACTCTAAATTGCAACAATATAAAAAAAATAATTTAACTATCCTTAAACTACAAAAGCAGGTTAAACAACAAGCGGCTATAGTTAAAGTACGTATTGAACGACAAAAAAACAAACTAACTAAAAATAATGCTATCCAAGTTAAAGCTTTACTCCAAAAAATCAGCAGTAATAATGCTAACCTTGTAGCGCTGGAAAAAAGACTTGTCCAATACAATAATTCTTTAAAAATAGCTAAGGCAAGAAACAAAAAGGCTGACCATCTAACTGCTTTAAGTAAAATATTAGCTACTCAAAAAGAAAAAATAACTGTACTTAATAACACCTTAGCTTGTATAAACAAGCTGAATAAATTTGCTAAATAATTGAGTAGGAGCTGAATAATTATTTTATTCAGCGTCCTCTTATTTTCTCAAAGGATAACAGAGCTATGTCAAAGAACAGCCCCTGTCACGTTTAAATTCAAAAAGTCCAGCTACTCTTGTAACTGGACTTAAAAATTAATTCCGGCAGTGACCTGCTCTCCCAGGGAATACTCCCTAGTACCATCGGCGCTGGAGG